>CAYHTC010000034.1:0-14264 GCA_964359445.1 uncultured Sediminibacterium sp.
TGTTTGTACTAAGGCCATTGTACCTGCTCACAACTTCTATTTCCGTATCTTCGCAAGCTTAGAAAAGTAAAGAAATGAGCGAAGAAAAGAGCCTGAATTTTATTGAAGAGATCGTGGAAGAGGATCTGCGGAATGGTAAATATGCATCCATCATTACCCGTTTTCCTCCTGAACCGAACGGGTACCTGCATATTGGCCATGCCAAAAGTATTTGTCTCAATTTTGGACTGGCCAAAAAATACGGAGGTAAAACAAATCTTCGTTTTGATGATACCAACCCGGTTACAGAAGATACCGAATACGTGGAAAGTATTAAAGAGGATATTCGCTGGCTGGGCTTTGAATGGGCCAATGAATTGTATGCATCCAATTATTTTGAGCAGTTATACCGGTTCGCGGTAATACTGATTGAGAAAGGACTGGCTTATGTAGACGATAGTACCAGTGATGAAATTGCCTTTCAAAAAGGAACACCCACCACACCGGGTATCAGAAATAAATACGCTGATAGAACCGCTGATGAGAATAAGCGTTTGTTTGCCGAAATGCGCGGTAGTAAATATGAAGACGGCAGTAAAGTATTGCGTGCCAAAATAGATATGGCTTCACCCAATATGTTATTGCGCGACCCAATCATTTATCGCATCAAACATGCACACCATCACCGTACCGGCGATGACTGGTGCATTTACCCCATGTATGATTTCGCGCATGGACAAAGTGATTCAATAGAGCATATCACTCACTCGATCTGTACCATGGAATTTGTGCCCCACCGCGATTTCTATGACTGGTGTATTGAGAAGCTGGACATATTTCCATCCCGTCAATATGAGTTTGCCCGCTTGAACATGACTTACACAGTAATGAGCAAACGGAAATTGTTGCAGTTGGTAAATGAGGGGCATGTTACCGGCTGGGATGATCCCCGTATGTCTACCATCAGTGGTATGCGCCGGAGAGGATATACCGCGGAAAGTATCCGTGAGTTTTGCGACAGAATTGGCGTTGCCAAAAGAGAAAACCTGATTGATGTGGGCCTGCTGGAATTCTGTGTTCGCGAGCACCTCAACAGGGTTGCTTTGCGCAGGATGGTGGTATTTGATCCGTTAAAACTGGTGATTACCAATTACCCGGTTACAGAAGAATTATTGAGTAGTGAAAATAATCCAGAAGATCCCGGTTCAGGACATCGTTCTATTCCTTTCAGCAGGGAAATCTATATTGAAAGGGATGACTTTATGGAAGCGCCTCCCAAAAAATATTTCCGTTTGGCTCCCGGGCAGATGGTACGCCTGAAAAGCGCCTACATCATCCAATGCGAAGAACTGGTTAAAGATGCAGCGGGTACTATCACAGAGATACATTGCACCTATCTCCCTGAAAGTAAAAGTGGTTCTGATATATCGGGCATCCATGTAAAAGGAACCCTGCACTGGGTAAGTGTGTTACATGCGGTTCCGGTAGAACTTCGTTTGTATGACCGCCTCTTTAACATAGAAGATGTTGGAAACGCGGAAGGTGATTTTAAAGAATATATCAATAAAAATTCCTTACAGGTAATACCCAATGCTTTTGCTGAACCCGCTTTGCTGAATGACCGGGCAGAAGACAGGTATCAGTTTATCCGTAAAGGTTATTTTTCTTTAGACAAAGACAGTAGTTCCGGTAAACCGGTTTTCAACAGAACCGTAACGCTGAAGGATGCATGGGCTAAGGAGATGAAGAAGGGATAGTGATGAATGCCGGATATTTTATTTGTTTATATAAATGGATTTAGTACAACAATTTCAAAAACATTGGCAGAAAAATTTCTGTCACCTGTCACCCGCCAACTGCCAACTTTTACTGGCGGTTAGTGGGGGAGCAGACAGTGTTGTATTGGTTGACCTGGTGGATAAATCGGGATTTTCTTATACGATGGCACATGTAAATTTTCAACTGAGAGGAGAGGAGAGTGAACGTGATGAAACATTTGTCAGATCACTGGGAGAGAAATACGGGAAAGAAGTGCTGGTAAAAAAATTCGATACAAAACTGTATGCCCTGGCCAATAAACTATCTATCCAGGAAGCAGCCCGGGAACTGCGCTACCATTGGTTTTCAGAAATTATTGAATCAAAGCTACAAAACCCCTACAACACTGATCTAACATCTGTCAACCGTTATCTGTCATCTAACCTCTTCACCGCCACTGCCCATCATGCGGATGATACGATCGAAACCATGCTGATGCATTTTTTCAGGGGCACAGGTATACAGGGGTTAACAGGTATTCAACCCCTGTTAGCGGAACGAAAACTGCTAAGGCCATTACTGTGTTTCAGGAAAACCGACTTACTGGAATACGCGCATACAGCAGGATTGAACTTTATGGAAGACTCATCCAACGCGTCTGATAAATATACCCGCAATTTTTTTCGTAACAGGTTACTGCCTGAGATCAGGGAAGTGTTTCCCCAGGTAGAAGAGAACCTGTTACATAATGCCGGTCGTTTCCGCGAAGTAGCGGTTTTGTATCAACAGGCCGTTCAACTGCATATCAGCAAATTACTGGAACAAAAAGGAGCAGAGTGGCATATCCCGGTATTGAAATGGAAGAAAGTAATTCCCCTGCATACCATCTCCTGGGAAATCAGCAAGCCCTTCGGTTTTACTTCGGCGCAAACACCCGAAATAATCAAATTGCTTGATGCGGAGAATGGCAGCTATATTTCTTCGCTAACCCATCGTATCATACGCAATAGAAACTGGATGATCATTGCACCCAATAGCAATATAACCGCACAGCATATTCTTATTGAGAAAAATGATACAACTATTCTCTTTCAAAATGGTAAGTTAACAATAGCAGGCATAACCGGTATGTCTGCCGGACTGGCAGACACTTCTTTAAAGACAGTTAACGACGCATCAGAAGCCTTTATTGATATCAACTCTATTCAATACCCATTGCTCCTGCGAAAAGCTAAAACAGGTGATTATTTTTATCCGTTGGGTATGCAAAAGAAAAAAAAACTAAGCCGTTTTCTCATTGACCTGAAGTTATCCAAAACGGATAAGGAAAAAGTATGGGTATTAGAAAGTAATCAACGCATCATCTGGGTAGTAGGGTACCGGTTGGATAACCGCTGTAAGATCACTGATCAAACAAAAAATTGCCTGCATATAACTTACCTGAAATAACCGCTTACTTCGCTGATAAAATTTTCCAGGGGCCTGAAGGCGCTCAGAAACTGGCTGGTAATGAGTAAAAATACAATACCGAATAAAGCTCCCCAGATATGCGCGGAATGATTGATATTGCCATGCCCTTTTTGGGCGAAGTAGGCAGATATGAGCAGGTAAACGGGCCCGAAAATAAAGGCAGGAACAGTAACAGGAATCGGAAAGATCCCCAATCCCATAGTTGGGTATAAAAATATGCCCGCAAATATCACAGCGGAAACAGCGCCTGATGCCCCTAAACTTCTGTAATGGTAATCGTCTTTATGTTTGAAGTAAGTGGGTAATAAACAAACCACCAGTGATGCGATGTACATAATGATATAAAGCGCTTTGCCGGCATCTCCGAATATTTCACCAAATGCCCTTTCTACCATATTGCCAAACAGGTAAAAAGTGTACATGTTAAAAGCCAGGTGCATAATATCCGCATGAATAAATCCACAGGTAATAAACCGGTACCATTGGTTATGGTTAGTGACAGCCGTAGGATAGAAAATCAGCTCATTGGTAATTTTCTCATTTGAAAAGGCAGTGAATGATATTACACAGGTAAGCAGGAGTATAACAAGGGTTATGGTGAACATAGACGCAATTTAATAGTTTAATGATGATGATATTTTTCATTTCTCAGAATGGTACAGGCACGATACACCTGTTCAGCCAAAATCAGTCGCACTAACATGTGCGGAAAGACAAGCTTCGACAAACTCCAGGTAAGATCAGCCCTTTTCATTACACTGTCATCTACCCCAAAAGCCCCGCCAATCAGGAAAAGGATTCTTTTATTGCTTTCATTGGCCCTTTGTTGTAACCATTGAGCCAGTTCCGGAGAATGCAACTGTTTACCCCTTTCATCCAGCAATACAAGGTAATCGTCTTTATGCACCTGTGTAAGAATAATGGCGGCTTCCGCTTTTTTCAGGTCCGCTTCAGCTAAAAGACCGGCATTCTTTGGTGGTGGAATAATATGCCATCCGGCAGTAAAATAATTATTGATCCTTTTGGTAAAGTCTTCAATGCCCGCTTTTACATACGCTTCATGTGGTTTTCCGATTGACCAGAGCAGGATCTTCATGGTTGCTGTTTTTGTGCGTGCGGACTTTCAAAACCTAATTTTTTTAAACCGGTTTTTATTTCAGGGCAGCTCATAAACAGGTTCCAGAGTAATCCGGTTCTGTAATTTTCTATCATTACGATAACAGGACCCTGATCAATGGCAAGGTATGATTTGGCATACCAGTTTTGCGATTCATTAAATGCATCTGTAAAGCCATACTCTCCCCATATTTTATCTCCCATATCATAATAGAAATGCTTTAATGCTTTCATGGATTGTTCCGGTGTATAAACAATAGCGGATAAAGCCGCCGTTGGTGTAATGGTTCCATGGTCATTGGTAGGAGAGTGTGCATCATAGCCATTGTAGGTGTCACTGGCTGTAAGGCCCCAGCAATTTTCGCCATAGCCTTTGAATTTCTTAGGGTTTGAGAGGCAGTAGGCATAATTAATCAACGAATGGTTTTTATTTTGTTCCCAGTAATCGGCATATTGGTCCTTTAATCCACGGGGATCCAGTCCCAGGAACGAATACTGTGAAAAAAACAATGGTCCTCCATAATCAAAGCCCAGGGGCAGATGATAACCTAAAAATGTTTTTCCGTTTTTAAAAAAGTTGCTTTGTGCCCATCCGCGATGGTATACTGCCGAACTAACCGGGTATCGTTCACCGGAAGCGGCCAGGATATACATGATCAAACACTCATTAAAACCCTTCACCGGAAAATTCATGGCCCACCCGTTATTGGGGCTCCAGTGCCAGTACAATACTTCTTCTCCACCTTTGGTAAACCAGTTCCATTCAATATCATTCCACATCCGGTTAATGCGGTTACGTAAGTCGGTTTCAATCCCATTTTTTTTATCGAAATATTGCCGGGCACATAACAGTCCCTGAAATAAATAGGAGGTTTCTACCAAATCTGCGCCATCATCTTTCCTGCTAAAAGGAATGGTTTTCCCTGTTTCCCCATTCAGCCAATGTGGGAAAACCCCATGATAGGAATCGGATTTTAATAAGAAGTTAATAATTTTCAGTAACTGTTTGGCCGCGGTATCCCGGCCAATCCATCCTCTTTCTGCCGCAACAATAACAGACATGATACCAAAGCCGGTTCCACCCGTTGTTACCACTTCATTCCCATAGTTATAAGCTGTATTACTGCGTTCCCTGGACATACCGCTAACCGGATGTGCAAAATCCCAGAAATAAGTAAACGTTTGTTTTTGCACCAATGTAAGTAAGGCCGTATCTGTTAAGATTTGCTTATGCTGCGCAGTTGCATACAAAGAAATGGTCAGAAAAAGAAGCAGTAATCTTTTATGCATCGGTTGAAATGATTAACAGGAAACAAGTTGTTTTGCAAGATATGATTTTTGAAGAAAGAACTCATAAAGGGGTTTGAACAAGCTGATAATGTTAGCTTAGTGGTAAATATTACATTTTGTGACATTCATGTGAAAAGAAGTAAAGGTATGCCGCTGAAACCATTGGTATTATTAAAAAAAGGTCCTACTTTTCAGTAAGACCTTCAATGTGACCGCGTCAGGATTCAAACCTGAAACCCCCTCATCCGTAGTGAGGTACTCTATTCAGTTGAGCTACGCAGCCATTTCCTGTTTAGGGCTGCAAATATAATATCAAAAAAAGAATTGGCAAAACCTATATCATGAACTTACCCGTAATTAATCCTGTTCCATAGATACCCGCAGCCGTTTTTTCGACCGGTTTTTTGGGCAATAGCAAATGTAATATTAATTAATTATTATTAAATACCTTAAAGCATTATGTTCAGCGTTTTACCACTGTTAAGATATAAGAGGTTAATTTACACTGGTTATTGTATAAAATGAACCTATGATATTTCGTTGGATACTGATAGTATGGGTGGTTTTGGAAATACCTGCCGCTACCTATGCCCAAAAAGACCCAGGCAAAACGAAGCATTTGATGATTTTTCCGGTCATTGCCCGGTCTATTGAAACCGGGTGGTCTTTCGGTACCGCCGGCTCTTACACATTTCATTTATCAAAACAGGACACCGTTTCCAGAACATCAAACCTGCAACTGCTATTATTGTATTCTGCCAAAAAACAATTGGTTACAGCTATTAATGGTTCTCAATTTTTTGGTAAAGAAAAATATATTGTGAACGAGCAAATCTCTTTCAGTTCCTACCCTGATAAATTCTGGGGCATTGGCGCTAATACACCCGATAATGCGGAGGAATCATATAAGTTTAATCAATACTATGTTTACCTGCATGTATTACGTAAAATAGCCCCAAATTTTTTCGCGGGTCTCTTGTTTGAAATGCAAAGGGTCTGGAATATTTCTTACCAGGCAGGGGGGCTCTTTGAACAACAGAAAGTACCCGGGCGTGATGGTTACCATATTGCCGGTTTGGGCGCCAGCCTTACCTACGACAAAAGAAACAATGCCTTCGCGCCTGATAATGGCTTTTTTTGTCAGGTTTCCTTCAATCATTTTAACAAGTTCTGGGGCTCGCAATTCAATTACACGAATTTTGTGTTCGACCTGAGAAAATATATTCCGATATTTCGCGAACAGGTATTTGCTCTCCAGCTTTTCAGTTTCAATAATACCGGTGAAGTGCCTGTTCGCAGCCTGGCATCTTTTGGTGGCGCCAGCAAAATGCGCGGATATTATGAAGGAAGATATAAGGATATGAACCAGCTTGTGATTCAGGGTGAATACCGGTTCCCTGTTTACAGGAGATTCGGCGCGGTAGCTTTTGCAGGTGGAGGCAATGTAAGCAATAAACCAGGTGACTATTCGCTTACTGACTTTAAATTTTCTTATGGTGGCGGTATCAGGTTTGCCTTGAACAAAAAAGAAAAACTGAACCTTCGGATAGATTATGGCATTGGACAGGGAAAAAACAATGGTTTTTATCTTCAGTTAGGAGAAGTTTTTTAAAAGCGGGATCGCCCGGATCAACCTTAGTACTTCGCGATTTTCTTTCCCATGAAATAAATAATATAAGTGATGATAAATGCCGCTAATACATCAATCGTATAGTGTACGTGCTGTATCAAAACCAGTATGGCTACCGCAACTGTTGCCAACAGGGCCAATAGTTTATCCCCCTTTTTTTGCAGGCAGAGAAATAGTAAGAATTGTGTAGAAGTATGGCCCGAATAAAAAAGATCCTTTGTGATAAATACTTCCGCTCCTCCATAGAAAATACCGATAAGGGGGTCCTTCAGCGGAATCAGTCCAATGGGTGGATTGAGCGGAAAAATACTGATGGATATCATCCTGGACAGACACAGGAAAATGAACGAATAGAGCACTACCAGAAATAATGACGGACTTTGATAACAACGAAGCCAGATAAAGGCGGTCATTGACCAGATAATGATGAACATGAAAACTGATACATCTACCGGAGGTATTAATTCCAGTAACCTGTCATTCAATTGCATTCCGTTTTTCTGTTCAATAAAGGTAAAGAAATAGGGGAATGCCATCAGTATGGCTATCAATAGGATGGTTCCAAAAATAGTCTTTACCCTGAATGCGGGAATACGCCAGGCCATTTTCCACGATTCTGCAAGCCGGATTCCGGCGCGCTGCTGTTCTTCCATCTTTCAAAAATAGCTACTCTGGTTTTAATAATGCCACCTTACAAATGCCTCCATGGCCGCATACCTGGTTAAACCTAATGCGGCATACAGTTTAGCTGTATTTCCATTCCTGTCTTCGGCGCGCTGCCAGAATTCACGGCTGTCTTTTCCCTGAAAGGGTACCATATCTTTTTGTGACTGATGAATAAAAATGCCGAATCGTTTTTTCATTACCTGGTCCGGACTCATAGGAATGGCCATTTCAATTTCTGAAATATTCCATTCCTGCCAGGCGCCTTTATATAACCATACCCAGCAATCTTTTATCCAGGGTTCACCGGCGGCTTTCAATCTTCGCAAACTTTCAAAAATAATTTCCAGGCATACTTTATGTGTTCCATGCGGATCGGCCAGGTCGCCGGCACAATAAATCTGGTGGGGTTTCAGTTTTTTCAGTAGTTCCATCGTAATCAGTACATCTTCCTCACCCTTTGGTTTTTTCTCAATAGCGCCTGTTTCATAAAAGGGCAGGTTCATAAAATGACAACGGTCCTCGGTTAGTCCCACATACCTGCAAGTGGCTTTCGCTTCGCACCTCCGTATCAGTCCTTTAATGGAACGGATTTCATCAGTATCTGACTGATCTTTTTGTTTATTGGCAATATATTCACGGGCCGCCTTCAGGATAGACTGGCTTTTGTTATTATCTATGCCAAACATGTCTTCAAAGCCTACCGCAAAATCAATGAAACGGGTTACAAATTCATCTGCCACAGCAATATTGCCGCTGGTTTGATAAGCTACATGCACTTCATGGCCCTGGTCGTGTAACCGCATGAAAGTTCCACCCATGCTGATGATATCGTCATCGGGGTGGGGTGAAAAGATCACACATCTTTTTGGATGAGGTTCACTTCTTTCCGGGTGAGCCGGTATAACAGCATTGGGTTTACCACCCGGCCATCCGGTTATGCTGTCGCGGAGAAGATAATATACCTGAAGGTTGATCTCGTAGGCATCTCCTTTTTCAATCAATAAATCCGATAAGCTATTTTCAAGATAGTCATTCGCTGTAAGACTTAACACCGGTTTATTCAGTTTTAGCGCCAGGTTTACTACGGCCCTTTTAATCATATGGGGGGTCCAGATACATTCTCCGGTAAGCCAGGGAGATTTAATGCGGGTAAGATCTGCGGCGGCAGATTCATCCACAACAAAAGTGCAATCAGAATGTTGCTGCAGAATGCTGGCCGGAATATGTTCCGTTATATGCCCTTCCACAGCTTTTGCGATAATGGAGGCTTTTTGTCCCCAGCCCATCAATAAAATACGCTTCGCCTGTAAAATATTACTGATACCCATGGTTAACGCCAGTCTGGGCACTTTTGCTATATTCTGAAACTCGTAGGTATTGGCAATACGGGTCAGGTTATCCAGGTTAATCAACCTGGTTTTGGAATAGATGCTTGATCCGGGTTCATTAAAACCGATATGGCCATTCAATCCAATGCCAAGCAACTGCAGGTCAATACCACCCGCTTTCTCTAATTCGCTTTCATATTCGGCGCAATATTTTTTAATCTCTGCCTTGGGCCAACTGCCATTGGGTATATGTATGTTGGCGGGATCAATGTCGATATGATTAAATAAATGACGATGCATAAAGCTCCAGTAACTCTGGTAAGCCTCTTTTTCTATCGGGTAGTATTCATCGAGGTTAAAGGTGATTACATTCTTAAAACTCAGTCGCTCCTCCCGATGCATCCTTACCAACTCTGCGTACAGATGTACAGGAGTGGCGCCTGTAGCCATCCCTAGTACACAAGTCTCGTTCCGGCTGCTTTTTTCACGTATCAGTTTGGCGATTTCGTCGGCTACAAATTTTGAACCGGTTATCACATTGGAAAATATTTTTACCGGAATTTTTTCAAGGGAATCTACCATGATGGAAGAATGTTTAGATGTTACAAAAGTACAGGCTCTGATTATAAATCAAATAAAATATTGGAGGTTAAGCAATCGTTGTTTCCTGTATTCTTTGTTTAAATGGCTTTATTATTTAATAACAGGTAACATGATTTTTGAACTATTGTGATAAATGCGGATAGCCGCTTTGCGGAAATCTGTTTTTTTGGCGTGATAGATATCGGTAAATGTTTGTGGATTCATATCAACCAATGGGAACCAACTGCTCTGTATCTGAATCATTAACCGGTGTCCTTTTTTGAATGTATGTGCAATATCAGGCAATGTATATTTTATCCGGGTTGGTTTATTGGGAACAAAGGCTGCCGGTTTTTCAAAACTGTCGCGAAACTTTCCACGCATCACTTCACCGCGAACCAGCATCTGGTATCCACTCATGGAATAATTGTTCTTCAATGGGTTTTCGTAGGTAAAATCATCCGGAAAAACATCAATCAGTTTTACCACAAAGTCTGCATCTGTTGTAGAGATAGCAGCCGTCAGATCGGCCACTATGGGTCCACCCAATATAAGGTCTTCCTGTAAAACAGCAGTCTGAAATACCAATACATCGGGCCTCCTTGCTGCAAAACGCTGATCATCGAGCATATACTCCTGGGTTCTGGAAAGATGAACATCCTCTGTATAGGGAACCGGTTTTGCGGGGTCACTGGTATAGGTTGTAAATGACGGAACGACAGGCGGCATGGGTTTCTCAAAACTAAGTTCACCATTGTTTTGTAAATAGATGGCTGTTGGCCGGCTATTAGCCGGGGGCCATTGGGGTAATTGTTTCCATTCGTTACTGCCACTGAAGAAAACAGTGGCTTCTTTGATCGTTTCAGGAGAACCTTTGCCTTTAAGGTAGTAGTTAAAGAAAGGAAGTTCTATGTTTTGGCCAAACCATTCACTGGTATTGCTGTCAAATCTGATATTTCCAAGATAAGATCCATCTGATCTTCCCCATTGGCCATGATGCCAGGGACCCATTACCAGTTTATTATTATTTTTTGTTTTGGTTTCAATGGCTTCATACAGTTTCCAGGCGCCAAAACAATCTTCTGCGTCAAACAATCCACCTACTACCAAAGTAGCAATGTCAGGTGATATATTTTGTACAAAATTTCTGTCATTCCTTGCTTTCCACCAGTCATCCAATACCGGATGATTCATTAAGTCTTTCCAGAATGCGATGCTGTCGCCCATCAGCTTAGTAAGTTCCGGCAGGGGGCCCGTTCTTAAGAAGAATGCATAATTGTCTTTTACCGGATAATCAAATCCCGAAGATCCGATGGTAGTGGGCTGTGGCCTTGGTTTGCCAAAGCTTGAATAAAATTCAAATGCATCCATCATCATGAAGGCGCCATTATGGTGAAAATCGTCTCCAATAAACCAGTCGGTTACCGGGGCCTGCGGACTAACCGCTTTTAGTGACGGGTGATTGCTTAATGCCGCCATTGCCGCATAAAAACCGGGATAGGAGGTGCCGAATACACCTACCTGGTTATTGTTATTCTCAACATTTTTGGTCAACCAGTCAATGGTATCAAAAGCATCACTGGCCTCATCAACGTCTTTGCTGGTTGTCTTATGATTATTATAGGGACGAACATCCACAAATTGTCCCTCACTCATCCAGCGTCCGCGAACGTCCTGCTGCACATAAATGTAATTTTCTTTCAGAAAATATTTTCTTGGGCTATACCAGAAGCCGGCAAATTTGTTTTCTCCGTAAGGGGCACAGGAATAGGGGGTACGGGTAATCAGGATGGGATGTTTTTCGGAAAGGTCTTTGGGAGCATAAATAACGGTAAACAGTTTCACCCCGTCGCGCATGGGTATTGTTACTTCTTTTTTTGTGTAATTGTTTACAATCCAGGCCGAATCGGCATTCTGGGAAATAGCTGAAAAGGGTAAAAGGATAAGGATGAACTGTGTTATATTTTTCATGGGTATGATTTAGATGCCTGAAAATAAAAAAGATTCCTCTTTGCGGAGGAGTCTTTTTTATGATTTTGTACAATCTTATCTACACAACTTTGGTGAGCTTGATTATATTGGTAGGTAAATGCTGATCAACGGGTGTACTTCCTGTATTGACCACTACATCACCCGGATTGAGGAAACCTCTTTCCCTGAGAATATTAATCTGGTCATTAATGATATCATCTAGGCTATCTTCTTCTGAATAATAAAATGCACGTACACCCCAACTTAAACTAAGCTGGTTAACCAGTGATCTTTCTTTTGTAAAGATAAATAAAGGAGATAAGGGCCTGTAACTGCTGAGCATAAAGGCGGTATACCCGCTTTGTGTCATGCCAATCAGGGCTTTTGCATCCACATCATCAGATATTTTGCAGGCGTTATAACAGATGGCATCACTATGAAAGGAGGGAGAATGCGGTTGCGGTTTAAGGTCCTCTTCCCTGTTATACCGGTATTCCTTTTTCTCTACTTCTGCAATAATTTTTCGCATGGTTTCAACAACCAGCACGGGGTGCTGACCGGTAGCGGTTTCCCCGCTGAGCATTACAGCATCCGCCCCTTCCAGTACGGCATTGGCAACGTCTGTAATCTCACTCCGGTTAGGTTTTACACGGTCAATCATGCTTTCCATCATTTGTGTGGCTACAATAACAGGCTTGGCACGATGGAGACATTTACGAATCAGTTCCTTCTGAATTAAAGGGATTTGTTCAACGGGAAGTTCTACACCCAAATCACCGCGGGCTACCATGATACCGTCGCTTTCCAAAATAATATCACGGATATTTAACAGCGCCTCCGGTTTCTCAATTTTGGCAATGATTTTTGTCTTGCTTTTTTTCTCTGTCAGCTTACTTCTTAAAATAACGATATCTTTTACACTGCGTACAAAACTCAATGCCACCCAATCGCAGTCCTGTTCAATAATAAATTCCAGGTCGGCCAGGTCTTTTTCCGTTAAGGCGGGTAATGAGATTTTCGTATCGGGTAAATTGATGCCTTTTTTTGATGATAAGATACCGCCTAAAGTAACTAATACCTTTACATCGCCGTTTTTTTCGATCCCAACTACTTTTACTTCAATCTTGCCGTCATCGATCATAATAATATTACCCATCACTACATCACCGGCGAGATTGGGATAAGACACATAAATTTTTTCCAGTGTACCTACACATTTCTCATTCGTAAATGTTAAGACATCGCCTGCTTTTACTGCCAGTGAATCATTTTCAATTTCACCAACCCGGAGTTTGGGCCCCTGAAGATCTGCGAGGATGGCTATATTGTAAGGCTCAGATTTATTTATGTTACGGATATGATCAATGATCTTTTGTTTATCCTCATGAGTGCCATGAGAAAAGTTAAGACGGAAAACGTTAACACCTGCTTTAACCAGGTCCAGCAATTTTTCATAGGTATCGCAAGCCGGTCCAACCGTAGCAACAATCTTTGTCCGGTGATTCACATGTGCCAGACCTGCCTGTTTATCCATTTCTCTATGCAGGTATTTATCAAGATTTTTTGACATTTTGTGGGGTGGTTGATTGGTAATGGTTAGTAATGAAATAGGTACAAATTAACGGGCCAGGATCTTGGCGATCTTGAACCAGTCATCCGGAATTTTCTGTGTTGCCTTCACTGCATTGTCCAATGGTGTATAGTGTAATTTATTGTTCAGGATTCCCACCATCACATTAATTTTACCATTCAGCAAACACTCAACTGCGTGATAGCCCATCCTGCTGGCGATCAGCCTGTCTAAGCAACTGGGGGAGCCCCCCCTTTGGATATGGCCCAGGATACAAACCCTGATATCTGCATTGGGTAATCTTGTTTTCATGATAGCGGCAATTTCATTGGCGCCGCCAAATTCATCTCCTTCCGCAACCACTATCAGGTTAACCAGTTTTTGTCTTTTCTCTTTTTCGGTAAGGGAGGCAACCAATTCTTCAATATCAGTTTTGGTTTCGGGTATCAGGATATTTTCGGCGCCTGTGGCAATTCCGCTGTGAAGGGCAATATATCCGGCATCACGTCCCATCACTTCTACAATAAAAAGACGATCATGCGCATCGGCTGTGTCCCTGATCTTATCAATTGCTTCCACTGCGGTATTAACAGCCGTGTCGAAACCAATTGTAAAATCACTGCCCGCGATATCTTTATCAATAGTGCCGGGAATGCCAATACAGGGAATATCGAACTCATGACTGAATTTTTGTGCCCCGCGAAAGCTTCCATCCCCACCAATAATTACCAGGCCGTTAATACCGCGTTTGGTGAGGTTGGCATAGGCCTTTTTCCGGCCCTCATATTCAAAAAATTCCTTACATCTGGCTGTTTTCAGAATAGTACCGCCGCGCTGAATGATATTTGCTGCGGATGTTGGGATGCATCCCAGCTTTCTTTAACATCACACCAGAAACATCCCA
>CAYHTC010000035.1:0-14095 GCA_964359445.1 uncultured Sediminibacterium sp.
TACAAATAGATGAGATTACAGGTTGAAGAAATAATGAAACAGGGACCTTGCTTTTGCCCCATTTCCATTTCCATTTCCGCCCACTATCTCTTTCTTCCTGAACCAACGCAATAACCTACTCTGTTTTATTTTCATAAACCGTTCGTATAATTTTGAATTCTGTTTGAACTCATTGGATGTTTCGTCCGGCTCATGGTGATCAACCGGATCGTATAACATCGCTGTACACATGCAATTTTTTCTATCCTTACTCATCAGGATATCGTAGTTAACACAGCTTTTACAGCCTGCCCAAAATTCTTCATCATCTGTTAATTCGCTGTAGGTAACCGGTTCGTACCCGAGATCACTATTAATCTTCATAACAGCCAGTCCGGTAGTCAAACCGAATATTTTGGCGTTGGGATACTTCTGTCTGGATAAATTAAAAATGGTCTGCTTAATTCTTTTGGCAGTGCCGCTTTTCCGGAACTCAGGAGAAACGATCAACCCGCTGTTAGCTACAAACTGTTCATGGCCCCATACCTCAATATAACAAAAGCCCACCCATTTGCCATCGGGTAATACAGCTATTACTGCTTTGCCTTCTTCCATTTTCGCGGCTACGTATTCCGGGCTTCGCCTGGCAATACCTGTTCCACGGGCTTTCGCCGAGGCCTCCATTTCGTTTGTTATAGTTGCTGCGTAATGAACGTCGCTACTATTCGCTACACGAACAATAATCTTATCTTCCAACTTGTCATAATTAATAAAGTAAAAAAGAAAACACCTATGTGTTTTTAGACCAGTTCCGGGAGAAAGTTCACTGATAGGGGCAAGTGCCAGTTGCTCGTCCTATCAGCAACCACGTCGGGGTCGCAGAAGGGAGTTACCCATTGTAATTACTGAAATCATTGGCTCAGCAGCAACGACAGGTAAATGTTTTATATGTGTAAATAACTGTTTCACTGATATATTTATGAAATAACCCTGAATTTTTGTAAAAGTATAACAGTTTGTATAAAACGGGTCTGTTTTTTTATAAAAGTTTGGTTAAGTCTGCACAACCTCTTAGTGATCCCTTCGCCTTCCGCCGCTAAATCTACCCATCATACCGGGAGGAGGCGGTGTGCCATTTCCAAATATTCCCCGCATCATTCCGGGCATTCGTTGCTGCTGACCCGCAAAGTTGCGCAGGTTATAGGTAAAAGTAAGCATGAAATAACGCGTAAGTGTATTCATTTTAGTATCGATAATCTGGTTGGCAGACACGGTTCTGGTTACACTTACATTCTGATTCAATAAATCAAAACAGCTTAACCTGACCTCTCCTGCATTGTTTTTCAAAAACTGTTTGGCAATTGATGGAGACCATAAAGGCACGCTGGTATTGTATCCGGCAGACCTGTTGCCGTTATAGGTATAATCAAACTCACCCGAAACAATCCATCCTTTTGTATCGTAATACGTAAGCTCTGCAGAAAGTACCTGTGTATAATAATTCAGGTTTTGCGCGCTTTGTAAAGAATTGCGTGCAATATTATAAGTTGATGAAGTGCTGAGGTTCATATCAAAATGATTACTCAAATTCGTAGTCCACCTGATGGTCTCCGCCAAACCGGTATTATACGTGAAATTACTTTTTGCGTTGAGCAAAGATTGTGCCTGGTTATAATTGATATTGGTCTGGAAACTCAGATTTGATTTGGGTTTCTTTAAAGGAAACCCATAATTGAAGTAACCGGAAATAGTATAGGTACCGCCTAAGTTCTCATAGGTAGTGGTTTTGCCACCATTCGGATTTTGTATGATTGAGCTCTGAATATCATTGGTAATGGCGCTGGCATTAATGGTTGCAAAAATAATTCGCTGTGTAACAGGATCAAAAGAGGTATATAGTATGCGCAAACTATTTGTAAACTGAGGTTTCAGGTTGGGATTACCTACCTGAAAATTGATAGAATCGGCAGTTGTGATGATGGGCTGCAACTGTGTGGTACCCGGCTGGCCGGTTCTTCCAATATAATTTATCCGGAGGATTCTTGTTTTTGCATAATTATAGGTAAAGTTCACCGTGGGCCTGAGATTCACAAAATTTCTTGTAACCAGTACATTCTTGGTGGTATTGTTACTGGTAAGGTCTGTGTATTCCAGTCCTGTTCCAATATTCAGGTTATACTTTGCATTCTGCAACCGGTAACCCAGGTGCGCGGTATTTGAAACAGACCTGTACTGATAGGAATTACTGAAGAGGCTGTCGAACAAACTGAATTTCTGTGCCGCGTTATCAAACCGGTAGGTATTATTTACAGAATGGTTATTGGTATAAGAATAGGTATATCGGAATTCCAGCACCTGGTTTTGGGCTAACGGTTCTGTGTACGAAAAGGCAGGACTGATGGTAAAGGACCCTGATGTATCCAGATAATGCTGTTTGATGGTATCTGTTTTCACAAAAGGTTTATAAAATGAATTGATGGCATAATTAAATCCATCCCCATTATTTTCACCGGCCGAAAAATTCAGGTCGAGCGAGGCGGTTCTGAATTTTTTGGCGAAACGGTGTCTGAACTGTAGATTGGCTCCACTGATATTGAACCCGCTGTTAGAACCGGATGTTTTACTGGTGGATTGATTAATCAATACTCCCTTGCTGCCTGCGGTTGTTACGGTTGAAGAAGAGGCATTGGGGGTGTTTGCCTGGAAAGTGATATTCGGCCGGAAAATCAGCGTATTATTGGTATCTGTCCTGTCTTCAAAATTAAAATAGATGCGATGGTTAGCGTTTTTAGAAACAGATGAGGCGGTCCGGTTATTATACGTGGAAGAATCTTTGTTTACAATATTCTGTGTAAAACTTGTCTGATCTGTTGCCGTACTCAGGTTATTATAAAAATAGCTGCCATAGGCATCAATATCTTTTGTCCAGGCACTTCTGTAATTGAGTCCTGCTGCCCGGGTAGTGGTAATACCGCTGTTTGAACCCCCTCCACCACCACCAAAATTACCACCGCCACCTCTGCCGCCACTTACATTCTGCTGGGTAAAATTTTGTTTATTTATATCATTCGCCTGTGCAACCAATGACAACTGATCGTTTCCATTGAATCGGTTGATACTTATATTTTCATCATACTTACCGGCAGTACCTCCACCCAAAACCAGTTTTCCAAAATAACCCTTGCGTTTGTCTTTTTTAGTAGTGATATTAATCGTTTTAACCCGGTTACCATCATCAAACCCCGTGAACTTGCTCTGGTCACTCAGATCATCAAATAGCTGTATCTTATCAATCACATCCGGAGGCAGATTCCTGGTAGCCATCTTCGGATCATCACCAAAAAAACGTTTCCCATCAACTAATACACGCTGTACGGTTTCCCCCTGTGATTTTACAGAACCATCTTTCGCTACTTCCATACCCGGGATTTTTTTCAATAAATCCTCTGCAACAGTATTCGGTTTGGTTTTAAAAGCTGAGGCGCTGATCTCCATCGTATCATTTTTCATCTGTATTACAGACTGGGTAACAGTTACATTACCCAGATCTTTGGAGGCGGTTCTGAGATAAATTATACCCAGGTCCATATTGGCATTCGCCTGTGAAAATAATACCTGCTTTGAATAGGGTTCATACCCCTGAAATTTTACCTGGATAATCATCGCCCTCAAAGAAATATTGGCAATAGCAAAACTACCATCAGCTTCAGCAAGTGCAAAAACTTCCAGAGAAGAATCCCTCCCATCCAAAACAGTAATCGAAGCGTCTTTCAGGGATTGTTTATTTAGTGAGTCTACTAATTTTCCTCTGACAGTTCCGGTAGTCTGTGCCGATGCCGTCAATGTGAGCAGAATAAAGGTTATTATATTGGCAATAATGCGCATAAAAATGGAATAACAGGCTAATGGAAAACTACCATGATAGTTGAGCATTACCTCTTTAAAATCGGTGAAACCCTGGTTAGGATAGGTAGGGTTTTATATAAATGTTCCACTATAATGCCAATATAAAACTTTATCATGATTTTAATCATAAGAAAATGAAGGAGTTCCTTTAATTTTGCACACTAAGATGACAGGTACATTTTACTATGATTAAAAAAATTGCCGCTTTTTTTGTATTGGTGTGCTTTATGGCACAGACTTTTAGCCAGGCGGCTATTGTGGGGAGCTATTATGTAAATACGGCTGAATACGAAAAAAAATGTATCAATAAGGCGAAGCCCAAACTACATTGCAATGGTAAGTGCCAGATGATGAAGCAACTGAAACAGGAAGAAAAAAAAGACGCGCAAAACCCCGAAAGAAGCAATACCGTTAAAATTGACGTTCTTTCTTCCAAATCACATTTCGCTTCTCTTGTTATAGCTGAAAAAAAAATTTTGATTTGTTTCTCTGACCACTATATCTTTTTCCCGGCCGGCACAAAGCGGACTATCTTCCATCCTCCCGGGGCATGGTTTTATTTTATGCATTCCATTTAGTTGAATTGCATCCCCATTCTGTTTTTTATTGATATTGTTTTCATAGTCGTGCGAAAGCATTACTAAAGTTGTATTAAATACCTGCTCATTTTAAAAAATGAGTTGCGTTTATCTTTCATCCATTTTAAAACTGTAAAGAAATGTTCTTTAATAAAAACAATATATACGCAGGATTTTCACTGATACTCATTGCGATTACAATGATCTTTATCGCATCCTGTTCAAAAAAGGATGTTCCCCCATCAGATCCAACGCAGGGATTAACAAAATTAAGCGAAGGGTATGCCGCAGGAGCCGCAACAAAAGTTGAAGTTTACACAAAGGAAGCCGTGATTAGTACCGGCTTTACAAAATTCTATATCGCATTATCTGATTCGGTTTCAGGTAAAAGACTTGAAGATGCACATATCCAGTTAACACCGATGATGAACATGAGCACCATGCAACACTCCGCACCATACGAAAACCCCGAATCAGAGACTGCCGTAAACTATTTATACCCATGCAGCGTTGTATTTACCATGCCATCTATGGGTGGTAGCTGGACAGTAAAACTAACTATTCATAACCACCTTACTAATAAAGAAGGTTCCCTCACAATACCTGTTACCGTTAAGGAACCCACTTCATCCAGATTGAAGTCTTTCATTGCTTTACATGATGGAAGCAAGTATTTTATTTCTCTGATTGAGCCTTCTGCTCCCAAAGTTGGGATCAATGATCTGGAAATCGCTATCTATAAAAAAGTGTCAATGATGAGCTTCCCCGCTGATAGCAGCCTGTTGGCAACTTTTATTCCCGAAATGCCAACTATGGGACATAGTTCACCCAATAATGTTAATCCGGTACATATAAGGAACGGACATTATAAAGGGAAAGTGAATTTTACCATGACAGGACTATGGAGACTGAATTTTGATTGTATGTCAGGCGCTGCCATTGCAGATACTACACAATCCTTTGATATTATTTTTTAGCAGTTTAACAAGGCAGGTGGAAACAAAAGTCCACCTGTTTTAAAATATCCTAAAGTGAAAAATATCCTAACAAGTTTTTTACTTTCATTCATTTTTATAAGTACACATGCACAAATAAATGGGGTAGAGAATACCGGCGACAGTCTCAGGATTATTGAACTACGTGAAATAGTAGTGAATGCGGTAAAAAAAACATCGCAACAACGCCTGGTTTCATTTTTTAAGGCAAATAGTGCCTCTACAATAGAAGACATAATGGCCCGTTTACCGGAGCTATCTATGTTACGCCGTGGCGCTTATGGAATGGAACCCGCTATCCGGTCATTCAATGGAGGACAAATTAATGTACAGGTAGATGGCATGAGAATTCATGGCGCCTGCACTGATAAAATGGATCCGGCTACTATTTATATTGAACCAATTAACCTTGAAAATTTACAGGTCCAAACAGCTACAAACGGGTTCATAAACGGGTCGGCGATAGGCGGTACTATTAATATGAAAATGGCAGAGCCGGATTATGCCAATAATAATACGATTACCGGAATGATTAACAGTGGTTATCAATCAGCGGCAAACAGTTTTTATGAAGCAGCAAAACTTAATTATTCGTCAGGCAAATGGGCTTTCAGAACGAGTACCACCTATCGTAATAATCAAAATTATAGAAGTGGTGGCGGTGGAGACCCGGTTAAATATTCCCAGTTTGAAAAACTGAACTATTCTTTGTCCGCAAAATTTCAGCAAAACCAATACACATATATTAAAGCAGATTTGTTGGGCGATGACGGCTGGAATATTGGCTATTCAGCTTTACCCATGGATGTAGGATATGCCGCTGCCAGAATTGCATCATTCAGCATTCACCATAATAATCCATTAAAGCGATTATATAAATGGCAGTTTAAAATATATACCAATACCATCCGACATTTTATGGACGACTCAAAACGTCCCTCTATACCCATGCACATGGATATGCCGGGTATCAGCAAAACCTTTGGGGTATTTACGGAAGCGGAGCTAAAACTAAATCATAAGCAAAAATTATCATTAAGAGCGGATGGTTCATCGGGTTTCCTTACAGCCTCAATGACCATGTACCAGCCTGGTCAACCACCTATGTTTATGCTTACCTGGCCCGACAACAGAAAAAATCAGTATGGGTTATCGGCATCCTGGCTCTGGCTGGCAGACAGTTCTATAAAAGTGCAGGTAGTTGGCAGAGTTGATTTTATTGCCCATTACTTAGTTTCAGGCGAGGCTAAAGACCAGGTAAGCATTTTTGGATATCCATCAGCCGACAGAAAAGACCTTTTAAAGGACCTGTCTGTACAATTATCAAAAAACATAAACAGAAAAATGAAGCTTACCGCCAGCCTGTCATACACTGAAAGAATACCTACCGCGAGTGAATTATATGGCTTTTATCTTTTTAACAGTAATGATGGCTATGATTATATCGGGAACCCGAAATTGAATGCAGAAAAATCATTGCAGGCAGATGTTTCAGCATCCTGTAACTGGAATCAAAACAGAATCCAGGTTTCTGTTTACCATGCAAGAATTAATAATTTTATATCCGGATTGGTTGCATCTTCCGTAAGCGCTATGACGACAGGAGCAACCGGAGTAAAATCCTATATAAATTCACCTTATGCAACACTTACCGGTCTGGAAATAAGTGGCATTTTAAAACCCGCAAATTCTCTGGATATCATTTCAACATTGCGATATACCGCAGGTAATGACAATACAATTCATCCATTGCCCTATATAGCTCCATTAAAAAACATTACTTCAATCAATTACCATCTGAAAAATATTTCTTTTCAACTGGAATCAGACGCAGCAATGAAACAAAACAGGGTAAGCAGCAAAGCAGGGGAGGATATAACAGCCGGATACTTTTTGCTGCATACCAGATTTGGGTATACCACAACCTTATTTAAATCCAACATTGCGTTTCAGGCAGGCGTTGAAAACATATTTGATAAAAAGTATCATGATCATTTAGATTGGGGGAATATTGCACGACCGGGTAGAAATGTATATACCCAAATGAAAGTGTCTTTTTAATAAAATTGTCCAAAGGGATCCGGATAAATACAAAAAGGTATATTTTGCCGTAAATATGAGTCATTCCATTACGTTTTACCTAATATCTTTGCAAAAGAAAGTTTAGATTATACTTTTACACAAAATTTGTTATTCTCTTACTAAAAATTACAAAATGAACCCAATAAAATTTACACTCTGCTTATTTTCGGCGCTTTGTTTTACAATTACTGCTTGCCGGTCGGGCGCTCCAAAAACAGAAGATAGTCCGGCTACGGATATAACAGCCATGCAACAGGATAGTACCCATGTATTTGATCACCTTTTGGTGGATAATAAAAAGGACCCCTCTTGTGGTATGCCCACCTCTGCAGGTATATCTGATACCGCTCATTATAAAGAACATGTTTTAGGGTTTTGTTCCAAAGAATGTAAAGATGAATTCCTGAAAAATCCGGATGCTGCGATAGCGGCGGCGGAATTAAAAAAATGATCGCGGATTACACGGATTTGAAAGGAGGTTAGTTTTTTATTAACTAAACAGGTATTCCACGTCTTCTTTCGTCAGGCTCTTCACAAATCCTTCATCATCGGTAATGAGGTCCTTGGCCAGGTTACGTTTACGTTCCTGTAATTTGAGTATCTTATCTTCTACCGTATCGGTACAGATCATCCGGTAAGCAAAAATATTTTTGGTCTGGCCAATACGATGGGTTCGGTCAATAGCCTGTTGTTCTACAGCCGGGTTCCACCAGGGATCAACAATGTATACATAATCTGCGGCGGTAAGGTTCAGGCCCACACCACCCGCTTTTAAAGAGATCAGGAATACACGGCAGTTTTCATCATTCTGAAAACGGGTTATGGCTTTCTCTCTTTCCGCCACCGTGCTGCTGCCATCAAAATATTCATAATCTACGCCCAGTTCTTTCATTTTTTCCCTGATCAATGCCAGCATACCGAGGAACTGTGAAAAAATCAATGCCTTATGATTACTGATATTCTCCGTAATCTCTCTACCGATCTCTTCCAGTTTAACCGATACATTCGGGAAACGTTCATCTTCTTTTACAATAGCCGGGCTATCGCATATCTGCCGCAACTTCATCAATCCCTGTAAAATAGTTAGTTGTGATTTCTGGATACCCTGGTTTTCGACTACCCCCAGGATTTTATCGCGGTAATCATTCCTGTATGCTTCATAAATTTTACGCTGTTCATCACCCATTTCGCAGAACAGCACCATCTCCTGCTTTTCGGGAAGGTCTTTCGCCACCTGCTCTTTTGTCCGGCGCAGAATAAAGGGATATAAAAGTTTGCGTAAATGATCTTTCTGTTCTTTCTCGCCAAACTTATCAATGGGCACAGAAAATTCCTGTTTAAAGAATTCAATACTGCCCAGCATACCGGGATTCAGAAAGTTCATCTGGGCAAAGATATCAAAAGTGTTATTCTGCAATGGCGTACCGCTTAAACACAAACGATTCTTCGCTTTCAGTAAACCTGCCGCTTTGGTTACTTTGCTTCCGGGATTTTTGATGGCCTGACTTTCATCAAGAATTACATAATCGAAGTTCACATCTACAAACTGCTTGATATCACTGCGCAAGGTGCCATAGGTAGTAATGACTACATCTATATCTCTGCTGCCCAACATTTCATGCGAACGGTTGCCGCCATGATGTATCGAGAAGGTAAGGGAAGGCGTAAATTTTTTGATTTCATTTTGCCAGTTAAACATCAGGGTAGTTGGACAAACCACCAGGGCTTTTAAACTGCCGGTTTCTTCTTTCAGGTGATGGATAAAACTGAGTGCCTGTATGGTTTTACCCAAACCCATATCATCTGCCAGAATACCCCCCCATTGCACTTCACGCAGGTAATTCAGCCACTGGAAACCACTTTCCTGGTATGGCCTTAATACTTCTTTCAGATGTGCCGGTGCAGCAATGGGTTTGATGGAATGATTACCTTTTAGATTTTCATATTTCTCTTCCAGTTTAAAAAATAATTCTTCCTCATCCCGCTGCAGATACAATTCCTCAATAACACTGAAATGGTATTTGCTCAGCTTCATACTGCCCGACTTACCATCACCCACCCGAAACAGCAGTGAATATTTTTTTATCCATTCTTCCGGTAAAATACCAAGGGTTCCATCATCTAACTGAACAAACTGTTGTTTATTACCCAATGCTTTCTTTACTTCTTCTACCGTTACTTTCTGCTCGCCAAACAATATTTCTACTTTCGCATCAAACCAATCAGTATTACTGCTGATGAATATTTTAGTAGTAGGTTTTGCGGTATTAAAACGGAAATTTTTTAAGGCTTCGAATCCGAAGACTGGTACGTTCATCTCTTTCACAGCATCTACAAACAGGAAGAACCAGTTATTGCGTAATACATCCGTTCCTTTCAGCGCCAGTACATGCCCATCGGCGGGCCGGATAAATGCCGAGTGTAAGGATTCGATTTTTTGTATGAACGCTCTTTCTGCTTCCAGATTACGTTGTATCACCAATAATTTATCGGCAATGGGCAGGATAATTTTTTCTTTATCCGTGCTGCGCACATCGTACCCTCTGTAATTGAAAAGCGGCTGAAACAGGAGATAATCGCCTTTTTCTTTCAGCATAATCTTGAATTCAGGTTTAATATCTTTTACTTCTTCTTTCAGTACATTGGTAAAGTGTACCGTATATTCTTTTGAAAGCGGAAGTATGAATTGCTGCAATTGTACCGCCCAGTCTTCCGCGGCAATATGGATAATACCGGATGGCAGAAATTTTTCGACCAGCATTATATCTTCTGAGCGCTGCCACGTAAAAAACTGGTTATGGTATTGGAACATCAGGGCAGACTCACTTTCATTCTCTGCAATATTCACATCGGCCAGTGGTAATTTTACACGGCAATCCACTATATATTGACCGTTGGCATAACTTACTTCAAATTCAGGGCTGATAAAGGGCTCCATCAGTTCTGCCTGCAAAAGATTGGCAGTGGTAAATGTTTTTCCGGCGGGCAGATAAAAAACAAATTTACTTGCAGTAAGATCCGTAAAAAATTTCTTGAATTTTGGATGCAGGAATTCATTGATCAGATGGCGGGTTTCTTCAGGCAATTCATCATTGTGCTGCTGGATGATGTTTTCCCATATACCGCTGAATGGTGAGTTCCTGTTAAGATAACGGCTCACTTCGCCCGGCATCAGTTTGCGTAATTGCTGCAGGAGCATTTTATCCTCTTCACTAAATACTTCCGTATTGATGAATTTGGCAATATCCAGTTTAGCTGTTTTGCTGATGTATTTTGTAAGCTCTTCATCAGCCTCTCCCTGCACCGCGTCTAATTGAACATAAGGATACTGCAATTCATTTGCAGTGATCACAATACCCAGTTTCAGTGTGATTTTTACAGGATCTTCCTCCGCTACCATAACAACCGGATCAAACCCCGATTTAACGGGCCCGGCTTCTGCCGCGGGATTCAGTGATACCCGCTTGATAGATGTATCCAATACCCGCAAAAAAGGTTTACCATCCGTATAGGTAAATTCAAATTTTCCTTTCAGATCATCCGTTAGTGAATAACCATAGAGCGCGAGCAGTTTATTTTTTTCTTTATCCCAGTTACGGATACTATCGAAATAATTGGGCCCGTAATTATGCAATAACTGTAACAGCAAAATATCCTTATGCACGCAAAGCGGGTGTTCCGTATCAGTTTGGCAGGTACAACTGGTATCAAAATTGCGCTCCTCATTTTTCTGGATCACCACTTTGTACCGTTCCTCTTCATATTCCAGCTCGGCCAGCACGCGTTCATCTTTCGCTTCCAGAATATTGCTACGCATGCTGCGTAAATAATTTTGCGCGATTTCGAAATTAGTCTGCGCAGACAACATTCTGATCAGCTTCAGCTCCAACTGTTTCATTTTAACTACTGTATGAAGCTGGTCGTAAATGGTTTCTTTATCTCCTAATAAATTTTTATCCAGCATATCCTGTAAATGAAACAGGGCACCCGCTTTATGCCGGCATATTTCAGAAAGGTTATATGGGCAACTGCACCGAAGCGATACTGTTTTAGGATCTTTGAACTGGTTGATATGTACCTTATAAAAGGTGGCATAGCCATCATCTTTTACACGAAAAATAACAGCAGCCATCAGGTCATCATACTCTATGAGTTCAACATTACCGAGTGCATGAATTTTTTTACCACGGCGAATCACTTCTTCCGTACCGCTGTTATAAATATGTTTGACCAAATAAGGTAAAGCCATGGAACAGTTTGGAGTTTGGAGTCCGGAGTCTGGAATTAGTTACCAGCTCCCCACTTCGAAAAGGGCAATTTGCAAAAATAAAGGAAAGCAAATGGGTTTGCGAAGAGAAATAGAAAAAATATGGGAAAATCGGGGATTTTATTTCCTGACTATACCAATACCAGGTCTCCTTTCCGATAAACCGGCAATATATTGGCCACATCAGGGGTTATACAGTATTCCAGATCGGTTTCAAGACCGTAAGAGGCAAGGCGGTGCCAGTGGGTAGTTTGGCGGACGAACCGTAACATATCCTTCTTATGCAGTGCGTGCATATCTGCGGCCATCAGGCTACTATCGCAGTGGATCGAAAAATGATCTTTTACCCGGTTGATCACTGCACCGGCAAATAAAGTGTCTTCCAGGTTAAAACGGTCCTTCCATGCCGAACAGCCAAGTATCACATTTTTTTGTTGCGCTATCAGGTGGTCACAAACTGCAGACAAATTAGGGAATGACCCCGTGACTACTTCCGAGGCTCCATTGTTCAGTGCCAGGCGAAGCAAGCGTGTGCCATTGGTTGTGGTTAACACCAGGGTTTTGCCTTCGATGAATGAGCGGGGATATTCTGCCGGTGAATTGCCATATGCCAATCCCTCAATTATTTTGCCATCTCTTTCTCCGGCAGTAATGCCACCGGTTTCCTTACCCATACGGATACACAGATCAACAGAATCAACCGGAATAACCCTGGCTGCACCATTATACAATGCAGTAGCAATAGTTGAAGTTGCACGAAATACATCAATCACCACTACTATACTGTTTTTAATATCATAGATATCCAACAGTTTAGGTGAGAGAACAGTATGTAGAACAGGTTTGGGGCTCATAGAAAGGCAAAGATACTGGCAGAAAGGGAATATCGAATGTTGAACATGGAATAATGAATAATGAAGTTGTTTCTGACATCAGAACAAA
Source organism: uncultured Sediminibacterium sp. (assembly GCA_964359445.1). Classification (GTDB taxonomy): domain Bacteria; phylum Bacteroidota; class Bacteroidia; order Chitinophagales; family Chitinophagaceae; genus Sediminibacterium. Next base: position 12,750 of record CAYHTC010000035.1, read on the forward strand.
ATTTTTTTCTTCAACATTCTACATTCCCTGTTCAACATTCATTATTCCTCAGGCTTTCTTCGTCAGTATCAACAGTTCACTTGCCTGCACTTCTGTAACATAGCGTTTGATACCCTGCTTGTCTGTGTAGTTGCGGTTGACGAGTTTGCCTTCGATGGCTACTTCGGTTCCTTTAACGAGATATTTTTCGGCTATTTCTGCCAGCTTTCCCCATGCAATTATACTGTGCCATTGTGTTTCGGACACTTTTTCGCCTTTGGCATTCTTATAACTTTCACTGGTGGCCAGGCTCAGGTTGGCTACTTTTTTCCCGTCACCAACGGTTTTTACGTCCGGGGCCTGGCCCAGGTTACCGATGAGTTGCACTTTGTTTTTGATCGCATTCATAACGGTTCAGTTTCATTTTTTGTTGATTAATTACGGGCAGCGTTGTTACTGCCGTTAACCATACAAATATGAATGCAGAGAAAACGATTAGTCGGCTTTTATTCGGTTACTTTCGGATGTAAGCGTTTGTAAATGGATAAGGAAGGGAGAGGAGGATGTATTGTTGCTGTTACTTTACATCAATTATATCATCCATTCCTATTTTTCTGATTTTAATAATCTGTCTTACCAGGTATATGATTACTGACCAAACACTCACTACAATGGATCCAGCCAGAAATAATAGCCAGAGTGGCGCTTTATCCCTGGTGGCAAACAAAGTTCTTTCATCAAATGTATTCACCGGCGTAAAAGGCATACCCCATTTAACCGGTTGTTCTATAGAAATATTGCCATATAATTCATTGTCTTCCGTTTTTGCTACGAGTACAATATTACCATCTGCATCACCCGGTATATCAATTCTTTTGAATTCAGCAGTTGCCTGACCGCTGGAATCAGTTGTATAGGTTTCAGCATCACCAACAGAAAGATTGCCGATACTTCTTTTGACAATTATTTTTGTTTCAACATCTTTAGCGGGGATCCAGTCATTCCCGCTTTTTGCTTTCACAGTCGCGATGATACTCCTGACACCATCCGTAAAAACTGTATCAATGGTAATCTTCGCTTTGGTTACTGAGGCTTCGCCACCGGCAGATTCGTATTGTTTACTGGCTTCTGATGTAGCCATCAGGGTAAATTGTGAAACACTGTCCCACATAGGTTTTACACTTACAGGAAAGGTTACCACTCCTTTGCCATCTTTATTAGTTTGTACTGTGCCCAGTAAATTAGCATCAGCTTCCTGCCCCAGAAACACTTTTACTGTGATTGCGGGAACGGGTACAAATTTTTTGTTGATTTTTACTTTGGTAAAAACAGAAACAGAAGGAAAAATATTGTTGGTGAGACGGTAG
>CAYHTC010000036.1:0-14024 GCA_964359445.1 uncultured Sediminibacterium sp.
ACGAATAGTTTATTTGTGGCTACCATTTCCGATGAAGTAGCCGCAGCTTTATTGGGAAGAACAGCTAAAGTTGATTTCGCAGAACTGAAGAATAGCCATAAAGGCATCTATGCTTCTGAATTAAAATTGACTGCCAATAAATCATCTGTAACTCTCGAAAGCAGTAATGTGCTCGGTGTATTACCCGGAAAAGATAAAAAAGATGAATACGTTTTCATTACCGGCCACTACGATCATTTAGGTATGAATGGTGATGTAATCTGGTATGGCGCGGATGATGATGGTTCCGGTACCGTAAGTGTGGTACAAATGGCTGAAGCCTTTAAAGCCGCTGCCAGGAATGGTAAAGGTCCGCGCAGAAGTATCGTATTCATGACCGTAAGCGGCGAAGAAAAAGGATTATTGGGCTCTGCCTATTATGCAGAACATCCAACTGTTTCTATGGATAAAACTTCTGCCGACCTGAATATTGATATGGTGGGCAGGGTAGATACTGAACGCGAAACAGCCGACACCCTGAATTATGTATACGTGATCGGCCATGATAAACTAAGTTCCGAACTACCCATTATCAATGAAGCCGTCAATACCAAATACACTAAGCTCGTATTAGATTATAAATACGATGACCCTGACGATAAAAACCGGATCTTTTATCGCAGCGACCATTATAATTTCGCTAAAAAAGGTGTGCCCATTTTATTTTTCTATGATGGCATGCTGCAGTCGGATTATCATAAACCAACTGACACTATCGAGAAGATTAATTTTGAACTGATGGAAAAACGTGTGCGTATGATTTTTCATACTGCATGGGATATATCCAATAAAGACGAAATGCTGAAAAGGGATATTCCATTAAATATGCCTTCCAGATAAATAGTGTTAAAGTTATTATTACCAACCCAGCAGGTAAGCGAATATCAGCGGCACTACAATAGTGGCATCGCTCTCTACAATAAACCTGGGTGTGTGAATATCTAGTTTACCCCAGGTAATTTTTTCATTGGGAACGGCGCCTGAATAAGATCCATAAGAGGTAGTGGAATCACTTACCTGGCAGAAATAACTCCAGAAAGGAACATCATGCCATTCCAGATCCTGGTACATCATCGGCACTACACAAATAGGAAAATCCCCGGCAATACCGCCACCAATCTGGAAAAAGCCCACTCCTTTACCGCCGCTGTTGTTTCGGTACCATTCCGTTAACCATACCATGTATTCTATACCACTCTTCATAGTACTGGCTTTGAGTTCCTGCTTAATTACATAAGAGGCAAATATGTTACCCATTGTACTGTCTTCCCAGCCCGGTACCACAATAGGAATATTTTTTTGCGCAGCCGCCAGCATCCAGCTATTTTGGGGATCTATCTCATAATACTGTTCCAAAACACCGCTTAACAACATCTGGTACATATATTCATGTGGAAAATATCTTTTACCTGCCGCTTCTGCATCGGCCCATAATTTATGTATGTGCTGCTGCAATCTGCGAAAAGCCTCTTCCTCCGGTATACAGGTATCGGTTACACGGTTGTAATGGTTTTCCAGGAGATTCCACTCTTCCTGCGGACTCAGGTCGCGGTAATTGGGTACTCTTTTATAATGGCTGTGTGCCACCAGGTTCATGATATCTTCTTCCAGGTTGGCGCCGGTACAACTGATGATGGCCACTTTATCCTGCCGGATCATTTCTGCCAGGCTGATGCCCAATTCCGCGGTACTCATGGCGCCGGCAAGGCTTACCAGCATTTTACCGCCTTCCGCCAAATGGGTTGCATAACCTTTGGCGGCATCTACCAAAGCTGCCGCATTAAAATGGCGATAATGGTGTTCAATAAATTGTGAAACGGGCCCTTTACTCATGATGATTGATTTTGAGGAGCAAAAGTAATTTTTTTAGCCGGCTTTAGCGGCATCCGGCAGGATACTAATTTATTTTCAGTTTATTTTTGTTACTTGCCTGATTTGTTTATGTTGACGATGAAATAGTCATATATTTTGCATGGATAAGTTATATTTTAAGGAATATTATCATTTAGAAAGAAAAAACTGGTGGTTTACCATCAGAAGAAAGATTTTATCGGAAAGAATTCATCATCTCTTACAAGGTCCAAAAAATATCTATTCACTTAATGTGGGCGCTGCAACCGGTACTACTTCAGATATGCTAACCGGTTTGGGGCGGGTCATGTCTGTTGAATATGATGAGGACTGTTGCCGTTTTACCCAAACTTTTTTAACTACGCCTGTTATACAGGGAACAATAACGGATTTGCCATTTGAAGAAGGTAGTTTTGATCTGGTTTGCGCCTTCGATGTGATTGAACATGTTGCGGATGATACAAAAGCGGTAGATGAATTGTATCGGGTTTGTAAACCGGGGGGCTATATCGCACTCACTGTTCCGGCCTATGCTTTTCTTTGGGGGCCGCATGATGTTATCAACCAGCATTACCGCAGGTATACCATGAAACCCCTGCTGGGTTTATTAGCCAGACACAAGGGAACTGTTGAGTATAAAACCTATTATAATACCGTTTTATTCTTACCGATTGCCGCCTTCAGGCTAATAGCCGCTTTGATCAATTCAGTTAAAAGAAAAAAGGAGCCTGGCGCCGTATCGGATCATGAAGTGTTTGGAACAGAAGGTATTTTAAATAATTTGCTGGCCGGTTTATTTACGATTGATTACTATTTATTAAAATGGGGTATCCGTTTTCCTGCCGGCGTATCTATTATGGTATTTTTTAAAAAGCAATAAATAAGCATGATGTTTTCTCTGCAAAAAATACTGTTTAAACGGATACGCATACATGCTGCTTCCGAAATAGAACTTGTTTATATCGTATGGTTCGCGCTGGCACTGATCGCCCTGGTTTCTGAAATGGCCAGAGGTATTCATTCTATTGATAATTTTTTAGTTTTCAGGGGTATATTCGACCATGTTTGGCAGGAAAAAAATCTTTTCAATTTTTACCCGGATGAATATGATTCTTTCAATAACTATGGCCCCGCTTTTTCATTAATCATTGCCCCTTTTGCCATACTTCCGGTATTTGTGGGCTGTTTTTTATGGGGAATAGCCAATGCAGCCAGCCTGTTTGCCGCCATTCGTATGCTACCCATCAAACAGGAGCAGCAGGTAATTATTTACTGGGTTTGTTGTATAGAAATGATGACCTCCATACACAGCGTTCAGTTCAACCCCATGCTGGCAGCCTTCTTTATTTTTGCCTTTGTTTATACCCACCGGGGGAAGGATTGGATCGCAACCCTTTTCATTGCAGCGGCCATACTCACTAAGTTGTATGGGGTGGCCGGCCTGGTTTTCTTTTTCTTCTCTAAAAACAAAATACAGTTTGTCTTATCGTTTATTGGATGGATGATATTGCTGATTGTTTTGCCCATGGCATTTTCCAGTGCAGACTACATCATTAATACCTATGGCGAATGGTATTATCAGATTATCAAAAGAAACCAGCAAAATATTGATAACTCTGTTAATGCCGGCTTACAGGATATTTCTGTTCCCGGTATGGTAAGACGGATATTTAAGTATTATGATTTTTCTGACCTGAAACTGGTTGCTATGGCAGGGATACTTTTTATGATACCCATGATAAAGAATAAACTATTGAACCTGGTATCTTTTCAATTACGATACCTGGCACTTGTACTGATCAGTATTGTTATTTTCAGTTCGGCCGCGGAAAGTCCTACGTTTGTTATTGCCGTGTCCGGTACAGCCATCTGGTTAATTCTGCAGAAAAAACCTCACCGTTTTTGGGTAAAATCCCTCCTGGTACTCCTTTTTCTGTTAACCATTCTTTCGCCAACAGATCTGGTTCCTTTCTATATCCGTGAGCAGTTTGTAAGAGCATATTCACTAAAAGCATTACCTTGTTTTATAATCTGGTGTTGTTTAGTATACGAAGTATGGCAAACTAAATTGTCCAAATTACAGCCTGTATGAAAAAGAAGGTAGCTTTTGTTATACCTGTTTGTAACGAAGCAAAAAATATTCCCAAACTGATTGCTGCTTTAAAAAGAAGTATGGATCAGTTGAGTTATATCTATACCCTCAACTTTGTTGATGACGGCAGTACCGATTATAGTCTGGATGTATTAAAAGCGCAATCACATATTTATAGTAATGTGTTTTATATAAGCTTATCCAGGAATTTCGGGCACCAGAATGCGCTAAAAGCCGGCCTGGATACGGTGGAAGGTGACTGCATGATTATGATGGATGCAGACATGCAGCATCCTCCCGAACTGGTTCCTGCATTATTAAAAAAATGGGAAGAAGGTTTTGATGTAGTTTACACAATCCGTAAAGATCACCGTGAAGCGCCCCTGCTGAAACGAAAAACTTCCAACCTGTTTTATCAATTCGTCAATAGTCTTTCTGATATAGAACTGGAAGAGGGTACCGCAGATTTCAGGTTGCTGGATAAAAAAGTAGTAACGGTATTCAGAAGTTTACATGAGTCGGATCTGTTTTTACGTGGTTTGGTAAAATGGATGGGCTACCGGCAAATTGGCATCGAATATGAACCAGGCATCAGAACAGAAGGTAAATCAAAGTATACCGTAAAAAAGATGATACGCTTTGCTTTACAGGGTATTACTTCTTTTAGTACAAAACCTTTATACATTGCCGTTTACCTGGGATTTGTTTTTTCACTGGTTGCCTTACTTTATATTCCTTATATCCTTTACAGTTTTTATTTTGGTCATACTATTTCCGGTTGGTCCTCAATTATAGTAACCATTGCTTTTTTTAGTGGTTTACAGTTAATGATATTGGGTATTATTGGAATTTATATCGGGAAACTGTTCATGCAGAGCAAACAAAGACCCCATTATATTGTGAAGGAGTCAAACCAGTAATGATGAACCGATATGTGCTTTTGAGTTTTGATGTGGAAGAGTTTGATATGCCGCTGGAATATGGTTTTCCCATCAGTGTGGCAGAACAGATGCTGGCAGGTAAAAAAGGACTGGATGCAATTCAACCCATATTAGGTGATGCATCCATTGCCGCTACTTTATTTACCACCGCCAATTTTGCCATGCGGTACCCGAATGATATCCGGTTTTTGTCGGATACACACGAAATTGCCTCCCATACCTTTTATCATTCTGTTTTTGAGGAGGCACATTTACCCGAATCAAAAAATAAACTGCAGGAAATAACCGGGAAAATAATTACCGGACTTCGTATGCCGCGGATGCGGGAAGTATCTGTTACTGCGGTACAAAAAGCGGGGTATACTTATGATTCATCCATCAATCCTACTTATTTGCCCGGTCGGTACAATAATTTTCATTTACCAAGAACCATTTATACCGAAGAAAATCTCACACGCATACCCGCATCAGTGTCACCCTTCATCCGGTTACCGCTGTTTTGGTTGAGTTTTAAAAATCTGCCTTATCCTGTATTCAAAATGTTTGCGCTGCAAACCCTGAAAAAAGACGGATATCTCTGCCTGTATTTTCATCCCTGGGAGTTTACTGATATTGAAAATTATGGTTTGCCGGGTTTTGCCAAACGACTCAATGGCTCACCCCTGCTGGAACGATTGAACCGGCTGATAAAGGACCTGAAAAAAGAAGCGGATTTTATTACATCGGCAGACTTCTGTAAACAAGCAATCCCGCGATAGCCGAGAAATTTTTTACTGTTATTAAAAAAGTATCATTCAGCTGTTTCATAAATAACATCCGCTTTGAAATAATGAATTATCTCGCCCACGCATATCTCTCGTTTAATCATCCCGATATTCTCGTGGGGAATATGATCAGTGATTTTGTGAAAGGGAAAAAACAATTTGATTATCCCCTACTCATTCAAAAAGGCATACAGTTACACAGGGCCATAGATACTTTCACTGATCAGCACCCTGCCACCAAAGAAGGCAAACAATATTTTAAACCGGCAGTTGGATCCTATGCGGGCGCTTTCATGGATATCGTATACGACCATTTTCTCGCATTGGATACACGTGAACTGGCGGAGCCGGCATCGAAAGACTTTTCAGCACAGGTATACCTTCACTTATCCACGCAGGAGCATTTACTACCGGAGAATTTTGCGAGGATGCTGCCTTTTATGACTACCTATGACTGGCTGTACAATTACCGGTTTACCTGGGGTATTGAGCACAGTTTTGGCGGGCTGGTAAGAAGGGCCAGATACCTGACAGATGCTTCACCCGCTTTTACCCTTTTCACAAAACATTATAGTGAACTCAGGCAACAGTATGATGTATTTTTCCCGGAAGTAAAGAAATTTGCACTGGCACAATTCGATGAGCTGGTAATATAATAGCATTTATCTTTGAGAAAACTTACTGCATGAAATTATTCATCAGCCTGCTGCTACTGATCATTACATTTGATACCCGGGCCCAGCAAAAACCAACTTAGCTGGATAAATCGCCAATGGATATGAGCTATTGGCCGGATAATTACCCAATCTTAAAAATCAGTGGCAAAGCAAAAGATATGCCTGTTGCAAGGCTCATCTACAGCAGGCCCTCCCAAAATGGCAGGATTCTTTTTGGAGGCATTCTGAAGTATGCTGAATTATGGCGCCTGGGGGCCAATGAGGCAACAGAAATAGAGTTTTTTAAAAATGTGCGCATCGCAGGAAAAATGGTGCCAAAAGGGCGGTATACTTTATATTGCATTCCGGCAGAAAATAAATGGACCATTATTGTTAACCGGGATAATTATTCCTGGGGCAATTATGCATACAACAGTAAAAAAGATCTGTTGCGAACAGATATTCAGGTGGCTAAAACAACAGAAAATATAGAAGCATTTACGATGTATTTTGATGAAATTAAAACCGGCGCCAATTTGATCATGTTATGGGATAATCTGAAAGTTGTTTTACCTGTCTCACTTATATCCAACTAAATTATTTATTATGAAACTTGCCACCAAATATATCCATGCCGGAACAGAACCCGATCCTTCTACCGGTGCGATCATGACACCTATCTACCAGACCTCTACTTATGTACAGGAAGCGCCTGGTGTTAATAAAGGCTATGAGTACGCCCGCAGCCAGAACCCTACCAGAAAAGCATTGGAAGATGCTTATGCACAGATAGAGAACGGAAAATTTGGCCTGGCATTTGCGAGTGGTGTTGCCGCTACCGACGCGGTGATCAAATTATTATCTCCGGGTGATGAAGTAATTGCCGCCAATGATATGTATGGGGGTACCTATCGTTTATTTACTAAAATTTTTGCGAAGTTTGGTATTCAGTTTACCTATGTTGATACAACCGATGCGGCCAACATACGCAAAGCCATCTCACCCAATACCAAACTCATCTGGATAGAAACACCAACTAATCCATTGATGAATATTACTGATATAGCGGCAGTATCCGTTATTGCCAAAGAAGCCAAAGCATTGTTATGTGTGGATAATACATTCGCCTCTCCCTACCTGCAAAACCCATTGGATTTTGGTGCCGATATTGTTATGCATTCCGCCACTAAATACCTGGGGGGCCATAGTGATGTGATACAGGGTTGTTTGATGATGAATAACGCGGAATTAAGGGAACAATTATATTTTATACAAAAAAGTTGTGGAGCCGTACCGGGCCCGATGGATTGTTTTCTGGTATTGCGTGGAATTAAAACCCTGCATATCCGCATGCAGCGCCATTGTGAAAATGGAAGAGTGATCGCGCATTGGTTACGCAAACATCCCAAAATTGCCAAAGTGTACTGGTGTGGTTTTGAGGATCATCCAAATTATGCAATTGCTAAAAAACAAATGCGCGATTTTGGAGGCATGCTCTCTTTTGAACTGAAAGATGATACCATGGAGGCTGCTAAAAAAGTATTGTCTTCTACTAAACTATTTTCGTTAGCAGAAAGCCTGGGTGGTGTGGAAAGCCTGATTAACCATCCGGCATCTATGACACATGCATCTATACCGCGTGAGAAAAGACTTGAAAATGGACTAAGTGATACATTGATCAGATTGAGTATTGGTATTGAAGATGCAGATGACTTAATAGAAGATCTTAATAAAGCAATAGGTTAACCATTTCTCTGTATTGAAACTATTTGTATGAATTTTACTTAATGAAAGCATTTACTCATACAAAATTGAAAGAATTCTTTGATGAGAAGGTGAAACTATATAACCGTATATCTTTTATTAAGGATGATCCTGTTTGCATTCCTCACCTCTTCACCAAAAAAGCTGATATAGAAATAGCCGGATTGTTCGCCGCTGTTTTTGCCTGGGGCAACCGCACCACCATCATCAATAAATCAAAAGAGCTGATGAATTTAATGGATCAGTCGCCTTATGATTTTTGCCTGAACCATCAATCATCAGATCTACAAAAACTGGAAGGATTTAAACACCGCACTTTCAATACAACCGATCTGTTATACTTTATTGATTTCCTGAAACATCATTACACAAACCACAAAAGCCTCGAAGCGGCCTTCGTAAAAAAAGTAAACATTTCCCCTCTCCCCCGGGGAGGAAACGAGACCAAAGCCGCAGGCTACCCTATCGGGGGTGGTGTTGAGCAGGCATTAACTGATTTCCACAACTACTTTTTCTCTTTCGATCATTTTCCTCACCGAACCAAAAAACATATTGCCACCCCTTACAAAGGTTCCACCTGCAAACGCCTTAACATGTATTTACGCTGGATGGTGCGCAATGATAAACAAGGTGTTGATTTCGGCCTCTGGAAAAAGATAAAACCATCCGAACTGATTTGTCCGATAGACATACATGTTGCCCGCGTAGCCAAACGTTTTGATTTGTTAGAAAGAAAACAGATTGATTGGCAGGCGGCCGTTGAATTAACGGCTTACCTGAGAACCTTAGATCCTGCAGATCCTGTTAAATATGATTTTGCATTATTCGGATTAGGTGTGATGGAAAAATATTGAACAAGACTACCTTTATACCATGTTAAACGAATTACAACCCTGGGAACGTTTTTCGGCTGACGAATTAGCGGCCTGGGTAAACGATATGATCCAACGCGATTTTACAGGTTTATTAAACCTGCTGTATCGTTTAGATATCAATGAAGCCAAACTTCGAAAAATGCTGGATGAGATTCAGCATGAAGATGCCGGTAAAATCATTGCCGCGCTAATCATTGAAAGACAATTACAGAAAATAAAATCAAAACAGCAATTTAAGCAGGCAGATGATATTCCGGAAGAAGACAAATGGTAAACCTCTGCGTTACCCCCTGCTTCTCCCATTCTCCGCGGTGAAAAAAATAAACCATAAAGACTTCCCGCAAATTTAATACATCGCCGGCAAATCCTCTTCAGTAAGCGGGTGCCGGTTATAAGAGGAATTACTATCCTGCAAAGCCCTTCCTTTTTCAATAGCTATCTGAACAATTTGAAAAGTATCCTGGGATAAAGAAAGTTTTTGGGTATTTGCAGTAGCTAACCAATTAATAACCTTTGTATGAAAATCAGCAGACAACTGATCTACCACCACCACATTAAAATCTTTCAATGCAGCCGCATTACAAAGCTGTTCATATTGACCTTTGATAGGTAGTACCAATAATTTTTTACCGAGATATAAGGCTTCTGCCGGTGTTTCAAAGCCCGCACCGGTAATCACACCATGTGAATGAATCAGGCTCTGCGTAAACCCTTCATTGCTGATAGGCAATAAAGTAACATTCGCAGATACCACAGGCTGTTTTACTTTTTTTGAAAATACTTCAAAGCGTATATCTCTTACATTATGCAATGCTTTCAATACCACTTCATCACTGTAATGAGAAAGATACACGGTAACATGTCCCTTATCTGTTGGTATTACCTGCATGACCTCCTGTTTAATAACCGGAGAATAAATAAAGTCATCATACTGCTTAAAATGCAAGCCTACATACTCAGTAGCTTTAGCATACTGTTGTAAGATCAGTTCTCCCACAATATCTTTTTTCTTACCTCGTGGTGTGTGCTTACTTTGAAAACTCGCCTGGTGACCAAAACCAATACTGGGTACTTTCTTAAAACGGCAGGCCATCGTAGTAACACTGTCAAAATCATTTAAAATAATATCATACTTTTCTACCGGTAATTCTTTCGCCTCTTTCAAGATACGTTTCAGATTCAACTCTTTCCACATGCGCCAGTAATCCAGACCGCCCGTATTACCATAAAATAAGCTAAGCCCATTACTCCGGTATTTAACGGGTAACTGAGGTTGCAGGTGACTATTGCTTCCACTCAAAAAAACATCCACGTTTCCGTATTGTTGCAAATAGGGCATCAGTTCCATGGCCCTGCTGATATGACCGTTACCGGTAGCTTGTACTGAATATAATATCTTCATACCGGCATTGCTAAAGAGTGAAGAAATAATGCAACTTCATTAGTGATCACATTTAACTCTGGCAATTTTTTATCCATCGATACTACCGGTGTACTTGATGAAGTAAATTCTTTTTCATCGTACTGGTAAATTGTCCAGTCATTCTGATGGTATTCCAGTGCCGTTAAGTTTTCTATCCAGTCGCCACTGTTCAGATACATCACACTGCCGTTTTTGGTAACTACTTTTCTTTTCTGTGGCTGGTGTATATGCCCACAGATCACATAATCATATTTTTTCTCGATAGCCAATTCAGCGGCGGTCTGTTCAAAATCGCCGATCCATGCCACTGCTTTTTTAACGCTGTTCTTTACTTTCTTGCTGAAACTCATTTTTTCTTTACCCATGGCCTTCAGGCACAGATTGATAAAGCTGTTGATATGTATCAACAAATCATATCCATGTCCGCCCAGTTTAGCTAATAATTTTGCACTACCCTTAGTGGTTGTATCAAATACATCACCATGAAAAATCCATGTCATTTTACCGTCAATCTCCATCACTACTTTATCGGTTAATTTAAAATTGCCCATTTCAATATCGCTGTAGCGGCGAAGGGCCTCATCATGATTTCCGGTAATATAAATAACGCGGGTTCCTTTACCCAGCAGATTCATGATCTCTTTGAACACCTGCATATGTGCCACAGGAAAATATCTTTTATTGAATTGCCAGATATCTATCACATCACCATTCAAAACAAGTATCCGGGGCCGTATACTTTTGAGATAGTTAACGATTTCCTGGGCATGACAGCCAAAAGTGCCCAAATGAAGATCGCTCATTACTACAACATCAACCGGACGTCTTTCCATTGTGGAGGTTTAGCAAAATTCCCCCTGTAGTATGAAGCCAATGTTAGAACAGTATTAAGCTAATATGATTTGTATGTGAAGAATTTGTTACCCGCAGGTTTGATTTAGCCGGATTGCTATCTCTGCCGATGATTAAGTTACATCACTAAATACCTTACAGATCTCCGGGCTGTGGGCGCATAATGATATCTTCTACTACTGCCTGCGGAGATAATAGCGTGGCTGCATACACCATTTTAGCTATATCCTCTGCTTCCATGATGCGTTGCGGATCTATTTCAAATCCATCCCAACTGCCGCTAAGGGTGGCACCCGGACAAACAGCCGTTACTTTAATGCCATGTGGTTTTAATTCTTCGCGCAGGTTTTTACTAAACCCTAACAGTGCAAATTTACTGATGCTATAACTGCCACCATTAGCGTAGGCCTGCAATGAGGCGATGGAGCAGATATTAAAAATATGTCCGCGCCCGGCAGCAATCATAGCAGGTAATACTGTTTTGGTAAGATGATAGGCACTATACAAATTCACCTCAATCATTTGCTCTAATACGCCATCCCCTTCTTCATAAATACTCCCCGGCAGAAATTGTCCCGCATTATTAATCACAATATCCGGCACACCAGACTCCAGACTCCAGACTCCAAACTCCCTTGCCTCTTCTTTCACCCGCATATCAACCAGTTTCGCTTTCACGGTGCATTGCGGATAATGCGTTTGTAACATGGATACGGTATCATACAATTGTTTATCACCACGGCTGCAGAGCAATAATGTATGACCCGCTGCGGCAAATTTTGCCGCGATGGCTTTGCCGATTCCTTTGGATGCGCCGGTGATGAGGACTTTCATTAGTTTGGAGTTAGGAGTCTGGAGTTAAAAGTACGATTTAAGGGGGATGAATAATTTTTGTTGGTCATTTTCATGCCTGCTACTTCCTTGTTCGTATTTTGCAAGATGAAGTATCATCACCTGTTTTTCGACCTCGATCATACGCTTTGGGATTTTGAGACCAATGCCAAACAAACCCTCGCAGAACTATTTATTACCCATACCCTGGCAGCGAAGGGGATACCTGGTTTTGAACAATTTTTTGAAAGATACAGCTACCATAATGAACGCCTTTGGGACCGGTATACCAAGGGCTTCATTAAGCAGGATGAATTGCGCTGGAAAAGGATGTGGCTGGCCATGCTAGATTTTAAACTGGCAGATGAACCACTGGCCAGGCAATTGAGTGTACAGTTTCTGGAATATCTGCCTGCCAGAAAAAGCCTGTTCCCTTATACGCTGGAGATTTTGCGGTACCTGAAAGAAAAAAAATACCGCATGCATTTAGTAACTAATGGATTTGAAACGGTGCAGCACCATAAAATTAAAAATGCCGGCCTGCACCCCTTTTTTGAACAGGTAATCACTTCAGAAGCCAGTGGCAGCCTGAAGCCCAATAAGGAGATATTTGATTATGCACTGACCAAAGCCGGCGCCGTTTCTGCCGAAAGCATCATGATCGGAGATAACCAGGATGCCGATATACAGGGTGGTATTAATGCAGGCATGGACACCATATTTGTAAACCACCTGCATATTACACCGCATGTGAAGCCAACCTTTACCGTATACCACTTGAAAGAATTGGAAAACATTCTCTGAGTAACTGCATAAAAAAAGGGCCGCAAAATACGGAGCTGATACATATATTTTGAAAAACTATGCTTTTACAACAACTTTAGTGGCTTCTTTAGCCGTTGTTTTAGTGGCTTTCGCGTCTTTCTTCATGTCTTTGCAATCCTTCATGTCCTTACAATCCTTTTTGTTTTTACCTTCTTTGTGGCACTCTTTTCCTTTGGCACATTTTTTACCATCACCCCCTTGATTTGAAAATGCAAAGCCTGTAAATAAGAAAGCAGCAGCAGCTAACAGAAATAATTTTTTCATACTTGTTCGTTTTAATTAGTAAAATTATCAGCAATGAAAATAATACAAAAACCGCTTGTTTAGCCTTCAGGAATGTTAAAATACACTAACGGCACCAATTACACCAGACTCCTAACTCCTAACTAATCCTCACTCCCAGCTTGCCAAAACAGTCACCCCACCCTTTACCACCTGGTTAAGTGCCACATTAACTTTGGCAGTAAGAGGTAACAGTACATCCACCCGGCTGCCAAATTTTATAAATCCATACTCATCTGCCTGTTTTACCAGTTGACCAACTTTGGTATAATTACAAATCCTTTTGGCCAGTGCGCCGGCAATTTGTTTGTATAAGATTTCACCATGACTGTTTCGGGTAACTACACTCCATCTTTCATTTTCGGTGGATGATTTAGGGTGCCAGGCTGCCAAATATTTCCCCTTATGATATTGATTATATATTACCTCGCCACTCATTGGGTTCCTGTTCACATGCACATTGGCCGGACTCATAAAAATACTTACCTGAACGCGTTTGTCTTTAAAGTATTCTACCTCTGTTACTTCTTCAATTACCACTACTTTGCCATCCGCAGGGCAGATAATCCGGTTATCATTGATAGTAAACACCCGGTTGGGTACGCGGAAAAAGGATATAATAAATAAAAACAGACCCAGTGTAATCACAAACAAAGCCAACGCCAGCCATGATATGGAAGCACTTAAAAAAGTGAAGGAAACCACATTGAGTAAGCCGAAAATCAAAGCGGTAATGGCAATCGTTTTATATCCTTCTCTGTGAATGGTCATGGGATAACAGATGCACGGTTATTAAAGCTGGATGCATAGTTGTGTTGCAGTCCGAGTG
>CAYHTC010000037.1:0-13953 GCA_964359445.1 uncultured Sediminibacterium sp.
ATAATCAGCGAAACCATTTTATTTTTTTGATATGGCTGCCGGCGTTGAGTGAGCAGATCGGGTGAAAGTTTCCAGCGATCATTTACCGGGGTTAGGATCCGGGCATTTTTCAGTAGTATATCTTTTTCTGAGAGTGAGCTAAAAGACACAATACTGATGCTGTCTGAGAGTCTTCGGTGCAGGGTTATCCCCTCGGTTAGTATACCTTTTACCGCGTATGGCCGGTTTAGCATCAGCTCTGTTGTTCGTGGGTTGTAAATATTCCCGGCAGTATTATTTTTAAGTATAACATAGGGCAGGAGTGAGGCGTCTATTGCCTGTTGTTGCTGTGCGTACACATGGAAACAAAAGCCAAAGCCAACTAAAAAAAAAGGAAAAAATTTCCGGTACATAGGATATGCTGAAAAATAAAAATAAGCAAATCTGAATTGATTTTACCTGGTATCCCCAAACAGGAGGCTCTTTTGTAAAGATGGCTGATGCCATGCATGGCAGTTATTGCAATACTGTTGCATAAAATTTATATAAATAAAAAAAATATTGTATAAATTTAAGTTGAAAATTTATACATGCTATAAACCATTTTTAAAATCCAAACCAAAACACATGAGAAAAAATTTCAGCTTTTTTTTGGCTGCTGTCCTTATGCTGACAGTATCCATTTCCTGTAAAAAAGCGGTTACCTCTGAAAAAGAGGTTACTGTGGTAACAGAGGATGTGATTAACAGTGTAAAAGCACTGGGCTTTTCTACCGGCAATATTATTGCCGAGGAAGGTGGTTATATTGTTGAGGGTGATATTTTTATTCCGGCCAATGAGCTGAAACGTTCATTAAACGGTGCCTTCCTGAGGGTTGGCGAAACGGAACAGTATCGTACCACAAACCTGGTTACTGCACTGCCAAGAGTGATTACTGTTGCGCTCAGTTCAAAAATTAAAGCGTCTGTTTACGGACCGGTACTTGATGAAATGGTTAGCCGTTACAACGCCGAGAACCTGCTGATTACTTTGCAACGGGTAAGCTCGGGCGCCAATATTACTTTCGACAATGCCAATGGCAATTATCTTGCTTCTGCCGGTTTTCCAACAGCCAGCGGGGATCCATATAACCTGGTTAAAGTAAATACGCGTGCCATTGGTTCCGGAACCTCTACAACCTTTATTAATTATGCCGCAACCATTTTTGCGCATGAATTGGGACATTGTATCGGTTTCCGTCATACTGATTATATGGACCGTTCATACAGTTGTGGAGGTTCAACAGCTAATGAAGGGGCATCAACGGTTGGAGCAATACTGATTCCGGGTACCCCGGCAGCAGCGGATCCTAATTCATTTATGCTGGCTTGTATCGGTAGTGGCGTCAATCGCCCTTTTAATGCCAATGATAAAACTGCGTTGAATTATTTATATTGATCCTATTACTAAAAATGGTTTATACAGGAAGGGCCGGTTTTACCGGTCCTTTGTTGTATTTGCCCAATACATTATTATGAATGAGTTGTGTACCTATGGCACGCCAGGCTATCTGTTATGGATATTTCCTATAATTAATATTATGTTAAGTAAGTACAACGAAAGGATTTAAAGAAAAAGGCTCTGCTTCTGTTTTTGATTGATGCGAGTGTGAACCGAAACTGATTAGCTTCCTGAAATGATACGGTATCATACATAAGCAAAAGCAAAAACGTTGACTGTATATAGCCAACGTTTTGCTTATTTCATTTTTTTAAACTTAAAACTTCGCATGCAAAGCATCGTACTCATTAAATTTCGCGTCGTAAGCATCAAAAGCCTTTGCATCCTTGCCTCTTACTTTGTCGCGCTTGTAAGCATAGAGGTTGGCAAGAAAATCAACTGTTTTATTGATAACACTTTTTTCAGTATTAGTTCTGGTAGTTTTAGTTTTCAATATTACGAATGATTTTTCCAGCCACTCAATGGAAATGTCAAGATTTTCTGACATTGGTTTTTCAAGGTCGGCATTCGCTTTCTTTAATGGATCAATCTTTAGTTTAAATTCCGCTTCTGCCGTGGCTTTTTTCTTAGGGTCCTTTACGATAGGTTTGTCTGCATTCAAACCCTGCATAGTGCGTATATTGGCCGCATACTTATCGTCGTATTCACCGTAAAAATTATAATAAATAACGCCAACATTAAAAGCAGCTATGCCATTCTGGTTGTTTTTAAGGTAGGCTTTTTTAAAGGCATCTGCTGCTTTCTGGTTGTACAGGCGTTCTGTAGCGCTGTCAAGGTCTTTATCTTTGCGGTGCGCGTTTATAAAAATATCACCGAACTGGAGGTATTTGATTTCAGAAAGCGTACCGGCCGCATCTTCATTTTCATAGCGACTGGTTTTTTCAGCCAGTGTCAGATTCTGATCCATATATTCGATTTCGAACTCATCCCAGGCAAAATCCGGATACAGTTCCCTTCCCAGGGCTACATATTTTGTAAATGCTGCTTCATTTTTGGTTTGGGTGTAGTAACTGGCCAGAAACTTATAAATATCCAGGTAACTCTCCCCTTTTACTTTGGCGTCAGCTAACCTGCCATAGTACTTTGCCGCTTCCCCGGGTTTAGATGCATTCTGATAGGCATAAGAGAGAAACAACAGTGAAGTGGTATCAAATGCATAAGTAGCATTGCTCCATTTATTTTTGAAAATAATATCACTGTAATCCACTGCCGCTTTAAAATAAACAGTGGCCTCATCCCATTTTTTGTCATTAAACACTTTTACGCCGGATGAATAAGAAGTGCCATACATATCAAAAAAACCTTCCGCGCCATTTTCTTTAACCTGTACAAATGTTGAATCTGCCAGTGAATATTTTTTAAAGGCTTCGTCTGCATCTGCCAGTGCATTGGGATATTTAGTTTGGAGCTTGGCATCTTTATATATCGCGGCATACACTTTCGCTTTCCAATAAATGGCTTCAACCTTTCCCTGTTGTTTGGGATCTGCCATTACTTTATCAATTTCTGATTTGGCATCTTCCATACGGTTAATCAGGTAATTGGTTTGCACCTTTTTCAGGTCCTGCGCATGGGCCATCTGAACCGTAACAGCGAGCATGGCAAGCAATAAAAACTTCTTCATAAAATTGAGGGGTTTATAATTGATTTTCGGTAGTTGTATCGTTATTTTCTTCGGTTGTATCAGTGCCGGGTAATTCACCACCTTCCTGCTCCGGCAATGCATCTGCCGGCAATGGTTCTTCCTGGTCCTCAATCTGAGAGATGGCTGCTATCTCATCACCTTCATCCAGCCTGATAAGGGTAACACCCTGCGTGGCCCTGCCTGCTTCTCTGATAGCAAGGATACCGGTACGGATGGTAATACCCGATTTACAGGTAATGATGAGGTCCTCTTTTTCTGTTACATAGAGTATGCCAACCAAACTGCCCGTTTTTTCTGTTACGTTAATGGTTTTAACGCCTTTCCCTCCCCTGTTGGTAATACGGTATTCGTCAACAGCGGTACGCTTGCCAAATCCTTTTTCGCTTACTACCAGAATTGTTCGGGTGGTATCTTCTTTATTGATACAAATCATACCCACCACCTCATCTTTTGTATCATCCACTTCAATACCTGCCACACCAATAGCTCCCCTGCCGGTGGACCGAACCTTGGTTTCAGGAAAACGGATAGCGCGACCGCTTTTTACGGCCAGCATAATCTCCTGTTGTCCATCAGTCATCCGGGCGGATAACAGTTCATCTCCCTCATTGATGGTAATAGCGATAATTCCATTGGCCCTTGGCCTGCTGAAATCTTCCAGGGAGGTCTTTTTGATGATGCCCTGCTTCGTACAAAGTACGATATAATGACTTTGTACGTATTCTTTATTGTCTAATTTTTTAACATCGATGATGGCTTTCACTTTATCATCACCGGGTAATTGTATCAGGTTCTGTATCGCTCTTCCCTTGCTTTGCTTCTCGCCTTCCGGTATTTCATATACACGCATCCAGAAACAACGTCCTTTTTCTGTAAAGAACATAATGGTACCGTGTGTAGAAGCCACGAACAGGTGTTCCACATAATCTTCTTCGCGTGTTTTGGATCCTACTGCTCCCCTGCCGCCCCTGCGTTGCTGGCGATATTCCGTTGCGGATGTTCGTTTGATATAACCCAGGTGCGAGATGGTAATAACAACATCTTCATCTTCGATCAGGTCTTCAATACGCATTTCATCCGCGAGGTACTGTATTTCGGTTTTACGGGCATCACCGAATTTCTCTTTTACTTCGAGTAATTCTTTTTTGATCAGTTCGTATCGCAGGGGTTCACTGTTAAGCAGTTCTTTCAGGTGTTTGATGGTATTGATAAGCCCGTTGAATTCCTCAACAATCTTATCCCTTTCCATACCCGTTAAACGCTGTAAGCGCAGTTCCAGTATAGCTTTTGCCTGTAATTCAGATAAGCCGTTCTCCTGTTGGTACAGTGCATTGGTAACATCGGAGAAGAGCTGCTGATTGAGGCTCCATTTTTGTTCCCTGCTTTTGGCTATCAGGCTATCTTTGGCCTCTTCAGGTGTTCTGCTGGCGCGTATTAATGCAATCACTTCATCCAGATGATCCAGCGCTTTCAGATACCCTTCCAGGATATGGGCACGTTCTTCCGCTTTACGCAGTTCGAACTTTGTGCGCCTGATCACTACTTCCATCCTGAATTCGATAAATTCTGCTATCAGGTCTTTCAGGTTCATGATGCGCGGCCTGCCTTTGCTGATGGCCACGTTATTGATGCCGTAACTGGTTTGTAATTCGGTGAATTTGTATAACTGGTTAATGATTACCTGCGCTACCACATCTCTTTTCAGGTCGAGCACAATGCGGGTACCTTCCCGCATATTACTTTCATTATTCACATGTGCAATGCCTTCAATGGTTTTATCATTCACCAGTTGGCCAATGCGGTCGGTAAGGCTATCCCTATTTACCTGGTAAGGTGTTTCGGTGATGACGATCTGCTCCCGTCCGCTGGCCTTGGTATCCACATGGCATTTGCCGCGCAGTACTACCCTTCCGCGTCCTGTAAGCAGACCCTGTCTAACGCCTTCCATTCCATAAATAACGCCACCTGTAGGAAAATCAGGAGCCTTCACATGGTTGATCAGTTCTTCCACCGGAATGTCACGGTTATCAACATACGCGATACATCCATCCACCGCTTCACCCAGGTTATGCGGCATCATATTGGTGGCCATGCCCACAGCAATACCCGATGAGCCATTTACCAGCAATTGCGGTATGCGTGTAGGGAGTACTGTAGGTTCCTGCAGTGAATCATCAAAATTCAACTGGAAATCGACCGTATCTTTTTCAATATCATCCAGCATGGCTTCGGCTACCTTTTGCAGGCGGGCCTCCGTATAACGCATGGCAGCAGGCGGATCACCATCCTGGTTACCAAAGTTACCCTGCCCATCCACAAGCCTGTAACGCATGGTCCACTCCTGGGCCATGCGAACCAAGGTATCATAAATAGACGCATCTCCATGGGGGTGGTATTTACCCATTACTTCCCCAACAATACGGGCGGATTTTTTATAAGGCTTGTTGCTGTTATTACCCAGTTCATTCATCGCATACAAAACGCGGCGGTGAACCGGTTTGAAACCGTCTCTTACATCAGGTAAGGCACGGCCCACGATCACCGACATCGAATAATCAATATAGGCGGTCTTCATTTGTTCCTCGATATTTACCTGTATAATACGGTCGTTATCGTTGGTACGTTCAGGTAACTGATTTTCTTCCATGTGTGTATCCTCTTGAGCTAAATTTAGGTTCGTGAACAGGATGCAAAACAACCTGTTTTCAGGGATGGCGAAGATAGCTTTTTTAGGGAGAAAACTGTGCCGGAAATACCTGTTTTTTCAGGGCTTTTATCCACAGTTGTGGAAGAACGAAATATGACTGTATCCTCAGTATCTTTATCGTAGAAATAAACAGGTATCCCCCTCCATAACATGAATGCAACAAAACATATACTTCTTTTTGGCGCAGGTAAATCAGCCACTGTTTTGATAGACTATTTGAAACGGATAGCTACTGTTAAAAAATGGCAGGTTACCATTGTGGATGTAAATCTTGCCGCTGTACAATCAAAAGTCGGGAATCATGAATGGGTAAAAGCTGTTGGCGTTTCCATCGAAAATGAATCAGAAAGAAAGGCGCTGATCAGTAAAGCTGCTGTAGTGATTTCTCTCTTGCCTCCTGCCCTGCATTACCAGGTGGCACTCGATTGTCTTGCATTTGAAAAACACCTGCTTACCGCTTCTTATGCAGATGATAAAATTAAAGCCCTGGCTGATCAGTTGAAAAAAAAGGGAATACTTTTTCTCTGTGAGATGGGTCTGGATCCCGGCATAGATCACATGAGTGCCATGCAATTGATTCACCGGATTAAAAAGGAAGGCGGGCATATCCACTCATTTCTGTCGCACTGCGGTGGCCTGGTGGCGCCGGAAAGTGATGATAACCCATGGCATTATAAAATTAGCTGGAACCCAAGGAATGTGGTGATGGCAGGCAATGCCGGTGCAGTTTATAAAGAAAAGTCAAAAATAAAAAATCAAAAGTATGAAGGGCTTTTTGCTGATTGTGCAGAAGTATCTATAGACGGATTGGGAAAGCTGGCCTATTATCCTAACAGGAATTCATTAAGTTATATTCCGGTATATGGATTGGAGGAAGCTGATACCTTTATCCGTACCACTTTACGGCATCCGGATTTTTGTAAGGGCTGGCAGTTGATTGTTCAACTGGGCTTGACTGATGAAACAAAAATGATTGATACAGACGGGTTAACGATAGCAGCCTTTTTACAAAAGTGTTTTGCGGAAAAGAAAATAAGGATTGATGCTGATGATCATCTTCTGCAGGAGCAGTTTCGGTTTTTAGGATTAGCAGATGATACCCTGATCAATAAGGGCGTTTGCAGTTGGGCCGGTGTATTGCAGTTTATTCTGGAAAGAAAATGGATTTTGAAGCCGGATGATAAGGATATGATAGTGATGTTGCATGAGATTGGCTATGAAGTGAAAGGTCAAAAGTCAAAAGTCAAAAGTGTCTTGGTGGTAAAGGGCGAAGATCATTTGCGAACGGCTATGGCTAAGACGGTTGGGTTGCCATTGGGTATTGCGGCTACTTTATTGTTAGAAGGAAAGATTACGGAAACAGGTTTACATATACCCATTATTCCCGGTATTTATGAACCCGTATTAGAAGCCCTGATTCATCAGGGGATACAGTTCAGCGAAACGATTACGCATTTATAGTATATTCTCTGTGCAATTCTGTGAACCCTGAGTTGCACAGAGGTTATCGCTTATTTTTGACTTTTGACTTTTGACTTTTCACTTCTTCCTCCTCCTTCCCCGCATCCATCACCCACTCATAATCGAGCTGTCTTTTTTCCAGGTTCGCTGCTATCACTCTTATACATACCCTGTCGCCAATCCGGAACGTACGGCCGCTTCTTCTGCCTACGAGGCTGTAATCGCCATCTATCACACGGAAATCATCATAATCGGAAAGGCTGATGATGTTTACCAGTCCTTCACATTTATGTGCCACCGTCTCTACCCAGAAACCAAAACTGGCCACACCACTAACAACACCTTCAAAAGTCTCACCCAGGTGTTCTTTCAGGAATTCCACCTGTTTGTATTTATTACCCGCACGTTCACATTCCATAGCAGCCCTTTCTCTTTCACTGCTGTGTTTACATTTTTCTTCCATTTTTTTATCAACCAATGGCTTGTTTTCTATAATGGATTGCAGTTCTCTGTGTACCAGTACATCCGGATACCTGCGTATGGGTGAGGTAAAATGACAATAGTGTTCAAATGCAAGACCATAGTGTCCGATATTTTCAGTGGTATAAATGGCTTTGGCCATGGTACGTATGCCTAACTGTTCCAGCACATGTTGTTCGGGTTTGCCTTTGGCTTCCAGCAACATGGCATTAAAACTATGGGCAATTTTTTCAGGTGATGACGTGTTGAATACATGCCCATGCTTTTTGGCAAATACTATAAATGGCGCCAGTTTTTCCGTATCGGGCTGGTCGTGTACACGGTAGGGAAATGGCAATGGTTTTTTATTGATGTTCAGCTTGGCTACATTTTCTGCAACTGTTCTGTTGGCTAACAGCATGAATTCTTCAATTAACTGGTGTGCTTCTTTACTTTCTTTTACCATCACTCCTATTGGCTTTCCTTTTTCATCTAATTTAAAACGAACTTCCTGCGACGAAAAATTGATGGCCCCCCTGCTAAACCGGTTTTTGCGAAGGCGTTGGGCAATATCATTCAACAATACTATCTCATCAACATGAATTCCTTTTTTAGATTCGATAATCTCCTGCACATCCTCATAGGCATACCGGTGATCTGAATGGATCGCTGTTTTGCCTAACCAGTATTGTTTGATCTCACCCTTACTATTCATTTGGAATATGACGGAGAATGTGAATTTGTCTTCATGGGGCCGGAGCGAACAAAGCTCATTCGAAATCCTTTCCGGCAACATTGGGTTAACACGGTCGGGCAGGTAAACAGAAGTGGCCCGTTTATAGGCTTCCGCATCAAGTTCTGTTTCCGGTAAAACATAATAACTGACATCTGCAATATGAACACCTATTTCGTAATTGCCATTTGCCAGTTTTCTGACAGAGATGGCATCATCAAAATCTTTGGCATCCACCGGATCAATGGTAAAAGTGAGGAGCTCCCGGCAGTCTCTTCTTTTCCTGATTTCTCCGGCATCCAGCATCTCTGGTAAACGTTGCGACTCTTCGAGTACATCATCCGGAAAAAATAAGGGGAAGCCTGCCTGTGCCAGTAACTCTTTCATGGCTGCATCATTCTCATCTTCAGGTAACATCACACTTACAACAGTACCCACGGGCTTTTTATCTTCTTTGTCCCATTTTACTAACCTCGCTACTACCCTGTCTTTGTTTTTGGCTCCGTTAAGTTCTGTTAAAGGAATGAACAGATCGGGCATGGGTTTATCTGTATCGGGAATAAAGAAAGCATAGTTGGTGGAAAGCTGGATATGGCCGATGAACTCTGTTTGTTTTCTCGTAAGTACTTCTGTAATCTTCCCTTCTTTTTTCCCCGTCCGTATATTTTCCTTAATCACTTTTACCCGAACAGTATCGCCGTTAAGCGCCGTGGTAAAGTTGCCCGGCCGCACCAATATATCTCCCGTAACATTTTCAACAATAACATATCCCATGCCGGATCGGGTTACTTCCAGTTTTCCTTTGAGGGTAGTCTGTGCTGTTATTTTTGATTTAGATTTCTGTTTTGATTTTTTCTTGTTCATGTGGCAGGGTTGAAATGAAAGTTTCTGATAAAATCTTTTACCAGTTCATTAAATTGTTCACCTTCGTCGAATAAAAAATAGTGTTGTATGGGTAATACATACAAAGGTAAATGGGTAAGTTGTTCTGAGAATTTGATGAGTCTGACTGCATCTTTTTCTGTAGTCAGTATCAGTTTATCTTTTGCACGGATGTTTTCAAAATTAGCTATGATCTCATTCAGGTCATCGATTAAGAAAATATGATGGTCCGAATAATCCTGTTGATAATAAGTATGGGCCTTTTCATTCAGGTATTCCTTTAAGGGTTCCGGGTTGGCTATGCCACAGACTAACAGTACTTCATCTCTTGGGGTAAGCAACCAGTTATCTGTTGTATCTACAATATGATAAGGCGTTCCGTATTCGATGGTGGAGAAGAATACTTTCTGTGCCGCTTCCGGCTGCAGGTCGCGGATCATTGCCTGCCTCATTTCGGCAGTCAGGTTATACGGGCATTTGGTTACCACAATTACCTGCGCTCTTTTGGCTGAGGCCCATTCATCGCGCAGGTCACCGGTTGGCAGGAAGAAATCATTTGAATACAAGTTGCCGTATTCGGTCAATAATATATTGAATCCCGCCCTGATGGTGCGGTGCTGAAAGGCGTCATCCAGAATGATAGCTTGCAAATCCGGTACATCCTGTAATAAATGCGGAATACCCACAATTCTTTCTTCACAGGAAGCCACTGCTACATGGGGAAATTTCTGACGAAACTGCATCGGTTCATCACCAATTTCCAGTGCTGTGGTGTTTACGTTTGCAAGAACAAAGCCCTTTGTTTTGCGTTTATACCCTCTGCTAAGTATTCCGATTTTAAATTCATGTTGTAATAAAATGGTGAGATATTCAACCATTGGCGATTTACCTGTTCCGCCTACCGAAAGATTGCCCACACAGATTAACGGGAAATTGAAATCAGCCGATTTGATGTAGTTCCTGTTGTAAAGCCAGTTGCGTAAAATGATAATTAACCCATAGAGAACAGCAAATGGCAATAATAAAACACGGAAAGATTTAAGAAAAATGGTATTAAAATTCATAAGTCTGGTGCGGTGTGATACAGTAGGTCAAAGGTATATCAAATTGACCGGTGTCCGCTATCTTATCAATTGGGTCAAAATAGGAAAAGCCTATACTAACCAGGTCCTGGCGGCAATCAGCCAGGTACCGGTCATAATAGCCTTTGCCATATCCCACCCGGTAACCGTTTTTATCACAAATCAACATAGGCACCAGAACAAGGTCTATCTGATCAGGAGCTAAAACGGATCCTTCTTCCGGTTCTGTGATTCCCCATGTATTGGTGTGATATACAGTGTCTTCATCAACAGTAAGGGCAGTGATGGTATGTGATGATATATCCGTTACCGGATAAGCCATGATAAGGCCCGGTACCCTATACCGTAAATAACCCGAAAATAAACGCGTATTTGGCTCAGCCTGTCCATCCATGGGCCAGTAGGTTAATACGGTACGGATGGAAGAAAAATCAAATTGCCGGAACTGCAATAACATAAGATCATCCAGGCGAAGCCGTTCCTGCGAATGTAGTTCCGCTCTTTTTGTTTTATACAGTTGTCGCAATGCAGACTTGTTCATGGGTGGCTTTTATTGAGAAATCTATCTCCCTTCTACAAAGAAAGAAAATAAAGTGCTACCATAGTTGCGAAGGAAATCAAAACCTTTATATTTTTCGTATTGGTTGCGGGGAGTATGTTCCAGCACAAAGAAACCATCTTTCGCTATCAACTGTCTGGATACAATAATCTTAGGTAATTCATCAATGCTCCCTAATGCATAGGGGGGCCCTGCAAATATGAAATCAAAGGTTTCGGTACAGTTGTTCAGAAAGGCGAATACATCCATCTTCAGCACTTTGTAATGCTCCGCTCCCAGCATGTCCAGATTTTTTTTTATAAAGGCGTTCATAACAGGATCTTTCTCAATGATGGTAAGATCATTGGCCCCACGCGATGCCAGTTCATAGCTGATGCAACCGGTACCGCCAAAGAGGTCAAGAATTTTGATGCCCTCAAAATCCATGCGGTTCCGGAGGATATTGAAGAGGCCTTCTTTTGCTATATCCGTAGTTGGACGGGTATGGGGCATATTAGCCGGTGGACTTATTCTTCTTCCACCCCATTTGCCTGAGATGATCCTCATAGGGTCAGGTTATAAAATGGGGTAAAATAATGTGGCGGAAAATCCTTGC
Source organism: uncultured Sediminibacterium sp. (assembly GCA_964359445.1). GTDB lineage: Bacteria > Bacteroidota > Bacteroidia > Chitinophagales > Chitinophagaceae > Sediminibacterium. The sequence goes on from CAYHTC010000037.1 coordinate 11,603, forward strand.
CTGTAAAGGCTTTTGAAGTAAGCGGGTCAATATTTTCAATAGTAGTAATACTGAATAAACCTGATAATTGTTGGAATAATGGGGCATTCAGATCCAGCATACCGCTTAATTCAAGTTGCGATTCAGTATCGTTGAAGGTTAATTGCTGCCGGAGGTTCATAACATGGTACAAAATATCTTCCGGTACCTGATAAAGGAAAGTTTGGATGATCTGTAATTTCCTGTCTTTCATTACAGCAACGATGATATGTTTGCTGTAACACTGGATTTTTACAAAAAATCCATCAGGCAACTCTTTTGTAAGCAGATCGTTCAGTATGCTGGAATAGATATGATGCGGATGGTATAAAATAAACTGCTTTCCCACCACCTCATGGATCATTTTTTTTAAGCGGTATGCATTCACCATACCCTCACCAGCCGGAATGGTATCATATTTTATATCGTGCAGATCGCTTTCTCCATATACCAGGGCGAGATAGTCCCCGGCTGCTGATATACTAAATTTTTCCTGGGGAATCATGATAGCTTCTTCAAACTGATAGTAGCAATGTGTTTCTCTGAAACTGCGATTGAGTATGTCGGAAGAGATACGTAATTGAAAAAAAGTATCGGACCAGTTGCTGTTGTCAGCATCCATCTGAAACAGTTCAAATTCTTTCACCAGTTTTGTAATGCCACTTTTAACCATACAGGCTACTTCACTGCCGCTGATCTGTAAAATGAGTTGATCTGTTTCAACTGCTGTGCTATCTTTCGATTTGGTATGATAACCTATGATCTTTTGGGGCATGGGGTTCAATTGACTGCAATGTTATAAATGCAATGTTATAAAAAAATGGCAAGGCGGTGAAAGCCGATCTTCGGAAACTGCAAAATAGTAGCTTTGCGGCACATTATGGAAAAGGCTTCTACCGGAATAAACCTGCAGGTCAATATAAGTAACAGGCAGATACTGGGTATAGCCCTGCCAATTACGGCGGCTATTATCGTTCCGCAGATCAATTTTATCACCAATAATATTTTCCTGGGTGGTTTGGGCATGCGGGCCCTTGCCCTGGCAGGTATTACGGGTGTATATTACCTGATATTTGCAGTAGTGGGCCATGGCCTGAATAATGGTTTACAGGCGCTGATTTCCAGGCGTGCCGGGGAGAACAGGATTGATGCCATTGGGAACCTGTTTTCTCAGGGAGTACGAATTGCCATTGTTTTTTCCATTCTGGGTATCATTCTTACCTGGTTTGTGGCACCCACGGTATTGGGCTGGTCACTGCATGATCCGGAAAGTGTACGTATTTGTGTGAACTTCCTGAATATCCGCATACTGGGCCTCCCTTTTTTATATGTATACCAGATGCGGAATGCATTATTGGTAGGAACCAATCAAAGTAAATACCTGGTTATAGGAACGGCTACGGAAGCGATTTCCAATATTTTCTTTGATTATGCACTGATCTATGGAAAATTCGGAATGCCCCGGATGGGGTTTAACGGGGCGGCCTATGCCTCTATCATTTCTGAGATTGCCGGCCTTGCTGTCATTTTTGTAGTGATACGAATGAATGGCATCACCAAACAATTGCATTTATTTAAGAACTGGGCCTACGATGCTGTCAATATCCGGTTAATACTCGTACAGTCATACCCACTCATCCTGCAGCATACCATAAGCATTATCAGTTGGGAGTTTTTTTATATTCTGATTGAACATCATGGACAGAGAGACCTGGCCATTTCCAATACCATGCGAAATATTTTTGGCTTTTTCGGCTGCTTTACCTGGGCATTTGCCTCCACAGCCAATACCATGGTCAGTAATGTGATCGGTCAAAATAAACAGGAGGAGGTACAAAGATTAATTTACCGGATCATGTACTGGAGTGTTGGATTTGCTTTATTCGTATGCCTGTTCCTCAATATTTTCCCGCATAGCTTTTTGTCGGTCTATGGGCAGGGAGAAGATTTCATAGTGGCTGCCATACCTGTTTTACGAATTGTATCCAGTGCCCTTGTACTGATGTCTGTTTCGGTAGTTTGGATGAATGCCGTTACCGGTACGGGTAATTCGAAGATGAACCTCATGTCTGAATTCGCCGCCATTATTTTTTACTGCACATACGTTTACATCGTACTTGAAAAATTGAAACTACCCATTATATGGGGATGGGCCAGTGAATGGATATACTGGACCACCATTTTCATTCCATCATTCTGGTATATAAAGAGTGGCAGGTGGAAGAAGAAGAAAATATAAACTGACTGAGCAGCTATATTTTATTTTCTGCTAATGACATGATAAAAAAATCAGGTGATGAAATAATTATTAATTACTAATTAATAATTGCTAT
>CAYHTC010000038.1:0-10810 GCA_964359445.1 uncultured Sediminibacterium sp.
CATGTCGTTTAGAAAATATTGGCTCATACAAATTAGCTCAGAAAATCGGGTTTATTCCTTCGGCGGAAATACCCTATTACAGATTAAGTAAATGAGCATTCACAATATTGTCGAAACACAACAAAAAACCGCCACCAACAACCATGGCTTGAAAATAATAGGATTGTATCCGGTTTCTCTCACAGTGGCAGTAATTTTTATGACCGGCCCGGATAAAATCAACGTTTAACAGAAATTCACTTTAATAATGGATAGTTTACAAACCCTCCCAATTAAAAGCTAACACTTGTTAATATTTGTCCCCAATACTGTAAATTTGTACTTGAGTTCAAAACAAGTACATGCCTTATACCCCCCAGCATAAAATTCGTATCGTAACAGCCGCCAGCTTATTTGATGGCCATGATGCCGCCATTAATATTATGCGCCGGATATTGCAGGCTCATGGCGCCGAAATTATTCACCTCGGTCATAACAGGTCTGTGGCCGAAATTGTAGAATGTGCCATTGAAGAAGATGTGCAGGGTATTGCCATTACCAGCTACCAGGGCGGACATGTGGAATTCTTTAAATACATGAAGGACCTGCTGGATCAAAACGGTTGCGGACATATTAAAATATTCGGCGGCGGCGGCGGCACCATTTTACCGGAAGAGATCAGAGAACTGCAGTTATACGGCATATCCAAAATTTATAGTCCGGATAACGGCAGAACCATGGGCCTGGAGGGTATGATCGAAGACCTGATCAGACAATGCGATTTTAGTTTGAATAGCAACGGCCAATATAAAACACTGATGACGCTGGGTGAAGTAAAAGATGTACGCAAAGTTGCTCGCGCAATTACCAATGCAGAAAATGGCACCCCAACTCCCAACTCCCAACTCCCAACTCCTAACTCCCACCCCCCGGTATTAGGCATTACCGGTACCGGCGGCGCCGGAAAAAGTTCTGTTACGGATGAGATTGTAAGAAGATACCTGCATGCATTTACAGATAAAACCATTGCCGTAATATCTGTAGACCCATCCAAGAAAAAAACGGGTGGGGCATTGCTGGGCGACAGGATTCGTATGAATGCCATCTCGCATGGCCGTGCTTATATGCGCAGCCTGGCTACCAGGGATGATAATACTGCATTGAGTGCACACGTACAGGAAGCAATTGATATTTGTAAGGAAACAGGATTCGATTTTATTATTTTGGAATCCGCCGGCGTTGGTCAGAGTGATGCGTCTATTCTGGATTATTGCGATGTGAGTTTGTATGTGATGACCCCCGAATATGGCGCCGCCTCTCAACTGGAAAAAATAAATATGCTGGATTATGCGGATATTGTCTGTATCAACAAATTCGATAAAGCAGGCGCCCTGGATGCATTGCATGATGTTCGCAAACAATACAAACGAAATCATCATTTATTTGCTGCCAAAAATGAGGACCTGCCCATTGTAGGTACCATCGCCGCTCAGTTCAATGATGCAGGTATCAATGAATTATTTGATCAGATCATTGATATGATAGCGAATAAATGTAAAGTCATTCTTTCTGATACGCCCTCCTTGCGTAGCAGGGCGGGCAGGGGTGAATCAACCACCACCAAATCGCAGATCATTCCGCCTAAACGGGTTCGTTACTTATCTGAAATTTCAGAGAATAACAGAGGCTATGATGCCTGGGTTAGCGAGCAGTGTTCGATTGCCACTAAGCTGTATCAAATCAGTGGCGCTATCCATGCTTTACACCATACACCCGGGTTGCACAAAAAAGAGGGCAGGGCAGAATCAACACTTTTGGAAATGAAAGATCATTTTGAAAAGCTGTTTCATCCTGCCTGCAAAAAACTGGTTGATCAATGGCCGGCCCTGTGTAAAAAATATGCGTCAGATTTTTTTGAATATGAGGTAAGAGGCAAACAGATCAAACAACCTTTAACCGTTACCTCTTTAAGTGGTACCAGGATTCCTAAATTGGTTTTACCCCGATATAAAGATTGGGGCGATATACTTCGCTGGCAATTACAGGAAAATGTGCCCGGCGAATTTCCCTATACTGCCGGTGTGTTTGAACTGAAAAGACAGGGCGAAGATCCTACCAGGATGTTTGCCGGCGAAGGAGGGCCCGAAAGGACCAATAAACGGTTTCATTATGTTTCTATTGGCCAGCCGGCAATCCGTTTATCTACGGCATTTGACAGTGTTACTTTATATGGCGAGGATCCTGCACCCCGCCCTGATATCTACGGGAAAGTAGGTAACAGCGGTGTTAGCGTGGCTACATTGGATGATGCCAAAAAATTATATAGTGGTTTTGATCTTTGTGATACCAAGACCTCGGTAAGCATGACGATTAATGGTCCTGCACCCATAATACTGGCATTTTTTATGAATGCCGCTATTGACCAGTTGTGCGAAAAATGGATAGAGGCAAATAGCCAATGGCCCGATGTGGATGCGTATATACAGGAAAAATTTGCGCATCTGCCTAAACCTGTTTATTATAATCCGGCATTGCCTGAACGTTTACCGGAAGGTAATAATGGGTTGGGCCTCCGATTATTAGGTGTTAGCGGTGATGAGGTATTACCCCAGGAGGTATATGAGAAAATAAAGGCGGAAGCATTAAACCAGGTACGTGGAACCGTGCAGGCCGATATATTAAAAGAAGACCAGGCACAGAATACCTGCATCTTCTCAACCGAATTTGCCTTAAAGCTGATGGGTGATGTACAATCTTATTTCATTGATCAGAAAGTGCGTAATTTTTACAGTGTCAGCATCAGTGGTTACCATATCGCGGAAGCCGGCGCCAATCCCATTACACAATTGGCATTTACTTTATCGAATGGGTTTACCTATGTAGAATATTACCTGAGCAGGGGAATGCATATTGATGATTTCGCGCCCAACCTTTCTTTCTTCTTTAGTAATGGCATGGATCCTGAATATAGTGTGATTGGGCGTGTGGCCCGCCGTATATGGGCAAAAGCCATGAAACAAAAATACAAAGGCAATGACCGCTCGCAGAAACTGAAATACCATATTCAAACCAGTGGCCGCAGTTTGCACGCACAGGAAATTGATTTCAATGATATCCGTACCACCCTGCAGGCATTGTATGCGATATACGATAATTGCAATAGCCTTCATACCAATGCGTATGATGAGGCCATTACCACACCCACCGAAGAAAGTGTGAGAAGGGCCATGGCCATACAACTGATTATTAACCGCGAACTGGGAACGGCTGTTACAGAAAATTTTATACAGGGTAGTTTTGCTCTGGAAGAATTAACGGACCTGGTGGAAGAAGCGGTGCTGACAGAATTTGACCGTATTACAGAACGGGGCGGTGTATTAGGTGCCATGGAGCGTATGTACCAGCGTAATAAGATACAGGAAGAGAGCCTCTATTATGAAACACTGAAACATACAGGCGAATTACCATTGATAGGCGTGAATACTTTTTTGAATAAAAAGGGAAGTCCCACTATTTTGCCCGGCGAAGTGATCAGAAGTACTACCGAAGAAAAAGATCAGCAGATACAAAACCTGCTGGCTTTTCAAAAAAGGAATGAGGGCCATAATGATAAGGCTTTACAAAAACTGAAAACAGCCGCTATTAACAATGAAAACCTGTTTGCCGAATTAATGGAATCTGTTAAATATTGCTCACTCGGACAGATTACCCATGCCCTGTATGAAGTAGGCGGACAGTATCGTAGAAATATGTGAGTAGAAATTTTGCTTATCTTGACACCTTCTTTTATAAACAGCACATTGAATATGTATACAAAATTATTTTTAGCAGGGGTCTGTTTTTTTAGTGGAACGGCTTTTTTACAGGCACAGGTTTCCATTAAAAAAATAGACACCACGATGAAGCTGGGCAAATCAGGGTATCGTTTAACCTGCAGTAACAAGAGTCCGGATAAAAATACGACCTCTGTTTCGCCCATTGGCTTTGATAAAGCGGTGAGGGAATTTTCCTTTGATATCAAAGGAAGAATTACCAAAGCGGAAGTGGATGATGTTAACCGCGACGGATATCCTGACCTGGTGATCTACGTGATGAATAATGATACGATTCCTAAAGGCAATGTGATTGGTATCAGTTCAGAAAAAAATGAAAATGTGGCGCCCATCATGTTCCCGGATATTTATGATGACCCGAAATTGCGTACAGGCTATAAAGGGAATGATATTTATTTTTTGATGGAGGGAAACCTGATGCGCCGCTTCCCGGTATATCCGGCAGATAGCGCGGCACTAACTTCCGGTACCGGAACTTTATACAGACAGATTCAATACCAGGTAATACCCGGAGACAGGGGTGGCTATAAATTTAAGCCGCTGAGAAGCTATGAATTTACCAAACAATAGAAAACCATGTATGATTTGATGAAACAGACCGGCCTTGTTAATTAATTGTTGCTTCCGGATTTACCGCTTCATTATTTGTACTTTTGATTTTCTTTTTAAAAGTCTATATATGAAAACTTTTTTCACTTTTACATTGGTACTTGTATTTACCGCCATCGGCTTTGCCCAAACCATTCAGGATATTGAATCAAATAAGGTTACACTCCCCAATGGATGGAGCTTAACACCTGTTGGCCGGAGCTTTCCGCTGGGCGATCTTCCGCTGAATATCGCGGTGAGCAAGTCAAAAAAATTAATGGCAGTTACCAATAATGGCCAGGGTGTACAAAGCATTCAGTTAATTGATCCTGCCACAGAAAAAGTATTGGATAATGTAGTGGTGCCAAAAAGCTGGTATGGTTTACAATTCAGCAATGATGAAAAAAAATTATACGCTTCTGGCGGACATGACAACTGGATTTTAGAATATTCGGTAGAGAATAACAGGCTGGTACTGAATGACAGTATGGTACTTGGAAAAAGATGGCCCAACAAAGTAGCGCCCGCCGGTATCGCGATAGATGATGCTAAACAGGTACTGTATGTAGTATCCAGGGATAGCAAATCACTCTACCTGGTTAACCTGCAAACAAAAAAAGTTGAGCATACTATCGCATTAGGAGGAGAGGCTTATGCCTGTATCTTATCTCCCGATCAGAAAAATTTATATATCAGTTGCTGGGGATGCGACAAAGTATATGTGTTTGATACCGAAAAAAAGAATGTAGTAGCTGAAATTACAGTGGGCGATAATCCCAATGAATTGGTCCTGTCAAAAAACGGTAAATATTTATATGTAGCCAATTCAAACGATAACTCCGTTTCTGTGATTAATACTTCAGGGAAACAGGTTATTGAAACATTGAATGTTGCACTCTATCCTGATGCACCCAATGGCTCTACTACCAATGGACTGGCTTTAAATGCAAATGAAAAATTATTGTACATAGCCAATGCCGATAATAATTGCCTGACTGTATTTGATGTATCAACGCCAGCTCAAAGTAAGAGCAGGGGTTTTATTCCGGTAGGCTGGTATCCCACCAATGTAAAAGTGATTGGTAAAAAAATATTCGTTGCTAATGGAAAGGGATTTTCTTCCATGGCCAATCTATATGGTCCTAATCCTTTTGGCATTAAACAGGAGGTTATTTATCAGCAAGGTGATCCTAACCGTCCGAAAGAAGTACAATATATTGCCGGCCTGTTTAAAGGAACGATGAGTGTAATAGATGAACCAACTGAAAATCAACTGGCTGTGTATTCCCAGGTGGTATACCGGAATACGCCCTATAACAAAGTAAGGGAACAGTTGGCACAGGGCGAGGCGGGTAATCCTGTTCCACGCAAAGTAGGTGAGCAGGGCCCTATCAAATATGTGTTTTATGTTATCAAAGAAAACAGAACCTACGACCAGGTTTTGGGCGATATCAAAGAAGGCAATGGCGATCCGCGTCTGGTATTATTTGGTGAAAAGGTTACCCCCAATCAACATGCATTGGCAAAAGAATTTGTATTGCTCGATAATTTTTATGTAGACGGGGAAGTAAGTGCTGATGGTCATAACTGGAGCATGGGCGCCTATGCAACTGATTTTTTAGAGAAGAACTGGGTAAGCAGTTATGGTGGCAGGGGTGGTGACTATGATGCGGAGGGTCAAAGGGAAATTGCCAATAATAAGGGAGGGTTTATCTGGGATCACTGCAAACGTGCCGGGGTGAGTTACAGAACCTATGGTGAATTCGCAGACAATTATCAACCTAATATACCTGTACTAAAAGATCATCTTTGCCCTTATTTCACGGGTTATGATAATAGGGTGCAGGATACCGTTCGCTTTTATCAATGGAAACGCGATTTTGATTCTTTACTGGCAGTAAATGCTGTTCCCAGGTTTAATAGTGTTCGTTTCTGTAATGACCATACGGAAGGTTTACGCAAAGGAAGACCCACACCGTATGCGCATGTGGCCGACAATGATCTGGCCGTCGGTCTTTTTGTAGAATACCTGAGCAAAAGCCCTATCTGGAAAGAAACCGCCATATTTATCCTGGAAGATGATGCGCAAAACGGCGCCGATCATGTGGATGCACACAGGAGTCCGGCATACCTGGCCGGTGGTTTTGTAAAAAGAGGATTTGTAGACCATACTATGTATTCAACCTCTTCTATGTTGCGTACGATAGAACTGATATTAGGGATACCTCCCATGAGCCAGTATGACGCGGCTGCACAACCCATGTGGCGCAGTTTTACCAGCGAATTCAACCTCACACCTTTTACCGTAAGGGCCGCTAATATTGACCTGCTGGAAAAAAATACCGCTATGAACGAATGGCAACGCAGATCAGAAAAGTTTAATCTTACTAAAGAAGATGCTGTTCCCGATCTTGAATTCAACCGGGTATTATGGCATGGATTAAAGGGGAATGATATACCGTTTCCCGGGCCAAAGCGGGCGGCATTTTTTAATCAAACAAAAAAAACCGGGAAGGATACTGATTAATGCAGGATGATGCATTAACGCCCTGAAGTGATTAGTATTTTGGTAACTATTTTTTCGTAGCCGCTATCGTCCCTGATAATAACCAGGTAGATGCCACTGGCTATTTTTTGACCCCGGTAATTGCGCCCATCCCAAATGGCCTGGCCGCCCAATGCACGCGTTTGGTATACTAACCTGCCATTCAGTTCAGTAATTTTCACCAGTGCATTGTTTACCAATCCACGAATGGCAATGGTTCCGTTATACCCCGGTGGTACAGGGTTTGGAAAGACCAATACATTTTCATTGCGGTCGCTTCCTTCTGTTGCGGTACTTCTGAAACTGCAGATACCATTCAGGGTTGCTATAAATACTTCGCCGGTACCGGGGTCAACGGCAATTTTTTTAACATTATTATGTAGTAAGGGACTATTTTCTTCTGTAAAACGATAAATAATTTTATCTCCATCAGGAGAGATCAGCCATAGACCATTTTTAGTGCCTATCCATTTCCGGTTGGCGCCATCTACAGCCATGCATTGTACGGTTTCATTTTTGAACAACAATCCTGCAAAACGATCCTGCTGTACTATGGGCAACAGGGCGTCGCAACTTTGCGCACTAAATACATCAGCGGCACATTGAATAATGCCGATACCCCTGTCGGTACCTACCCAGATAAAACCATTCTTATCTTTTACCAGACAGAGAACATTATTGCCCGGAAGATTTCCGTTACCGCTTCCCTGCCTGTAAAATTTCCATCTGTCATCAGCAATATTATCAATGCTTTGACCGGGGTTATAACAGAAAACGCCGTTGTCTTTCGGACTCACTATCCATAACTGGTTACTATCATCCACTACTATCTGGCCCACCGCGTTTTCAATATGACTGAATGGAATGGTAAAAGCCTTCCAGTTGCCATCGGCCTTTTTAACCTGCAGGTTTTGTACGGCCCCATAATTGCTGATCCATAAATGATTGTTCTGATCAAAAGCCAGTCCGCTTACCCGGTAACTGCCCCTGTCGCCAATGGCTTCCTGTAAGGTGCTGTTATTTTTTTTATAGATGATGGGTGGTGATCCTTCTATAAAATTAACCAGTCCTCCTCCATAACTACCGGCCCAAACAGTTTGATTAACGGGATCAATAGCCAGTGAAATAAAGTCAGAGAGAGAATCAAGCCCGGGTGTATTACTATCATTTTTGTATTGCCAGATATCCTGTTTAAAAGTAAATATGCCATCTGTGTTGAGCTGGTTCTGCCAGTTGCTGTTAATGCTGCCAGCCGCGGCATAAAGTATGTTATTCTTACTTACCATATCGCCATCTGCTTTTCCCGGTGGGCCATTGGGAATAAAACGTTCAGGGCCCGTTCCGAAAGAGGATAGGCCACCTGACCCGTCGGCAATCCATACAACGCCGTTATCCGATATAGCTGAACCGGGCAGTAATATTACATTGCTTTGTGCAATGGTTTTTTCAATAGTGCCATTTGTATTTATTACGATAACCCGTGCATTACCATTGGCATTTCGTTGACAGATCAATAGTTTATTTTCTGATGCTGTAATATTAGCGATGGGCCATGCAGTATCTGCATATAATAAGCGCCAGTTATTACCCTGTAAGCTGAAAACCGAGTCGTTCTTTTCGGCAATAATGGTTTGATTGGTAAACACCACATTTTTAACAGCTCCGGCGCTTATGCCACTAAGGATTTTCCAGTTGGCATAGTTGGAGATAGCTGCCGAGTTAACGGCTATGCTTTTGATGCCTTCATTTGTAGCGGCATAGAAGAAAGTTCCATCACTGGTAAATCCGTTCACTTTTACCTGTGTACCATTGTTGCCAATAAACCAGGTGTCTTTGATTTCGTATTTAGTGAGGTTTACAACAATAACGCCCAAACCACTGCATAGGTAGGCCAACCCATCTTTACAGTAAACGCTATACACTGTTTTATTTCCGGCGATGGTGCTTCTTTTGATATCGCCTATATTCTTAACATTGCCGTTTTTTAACAGATCTACATTGCTGTTGGTATATACTACTATGAGCTGTTCTGTTAATGCGTCCCAACCAATACATTGCACCCCAATATCATTCAGTCCGGTCATCCTGCTGTATCGCTCAATCTCATTTTGTGGTGTAACAGCGAAAACATTGGTATGGGTGGCACAATATAACTGGTCGCCTTTCAGCACCTGTATGGTATGCTGGTAATTCAGGTGTTCACGCCATTGCCCGATAGGCGGAATAGGGTTTTGTGCATGCAGGGTTTGGCAGGAAACAAAACCGCGGGAACTAAACAGGAGGTATAAAAATATCCGGAAGACCCTTTTTGATATGGTACATGAGCTGGTCATTGGTAGTATCAAACATGGGTTCATTGGGTAAATGAAAAGCGGGCGGTCAGATATTCACTATACTGTTTTTGATGGCAAAAATGGCTAAGCCAACCCTTGTTTTTACATCCAGTTTTTTGAAAAGGTTATCGCGGTAAGTGTCAATGGTTCTGGGGCTCAGGCACATTTCATCCGCGATTTCCTTATAGGTTTTTTCTGTACAGATCCATTTCAGAAATACGGTTTCATTCTCACTCAGGTTGGTAAGTATAAAAGCGTCGCCTTCAAATACTTCTTCGTGATTAATATAATGCATCAGTTTATTGCTCACCAGTTCATTGATGAAATAACCGCTGTCGCGGATATTGTCTAATGCGTCTTTAAAGACTTTGGGTTTACTGTCTTTCAGAATATAGCCTCTTGCTCCGTTTTTCAGCATTCGAATGATGGCTGTATCATTTTCGAGCATGCTCAGTACGAGAACTTTGATCTGAGGCAGATTAGTCCTGATCCAGATAGAGGTTTCGTAGCCATCCATTACCGGCATGGTAATATCGAGCAGTACAATATCCGGCGGCGTTTTACCTTTCAACTTTTCAATGAACTCTCTGCCGTTATTCGCCTCCATCACTACTTTGAAGCCTTCAAATGAATTGATGATAGCGGCGAGGCCCGTTCGGAGTAATTCATGGTCGTCAACTAAAGCAACGGAGGTCATAGGAGAGACGGTTTGGGTTTGATATACAAAGTTATGGTAGTTCCTTTACCCTGCTCACTTTTTACATCCACATTGGCATCAATTGTTTTGGCCCGGTTAATGATGTTCTGCAAGCCAATGCCTGCCCGTTCTTTTTGTAAAAGGGCCGTATCGAATCCAATACCGTTATCGCTGATGCGGATGGTAGTTAAATCCACTTCACTATTGATCTCAATATCTATTTTAGTGGCTGCTGCGTGTTTGATAATATTGTTCACGATCTCCTGGATCATTCTGTACAGGATGATATCTGTATTGGTATCCAGCAGGTTATAATGGTCGGAGGTTTGAAAGGAAGTGATATATCTGCCTGTTTTTTCCAGTGACTGTAATAGCTGCCGGATAGATTCTACAATACCGATATCGTAAATCCTGTTTTTTTGCAGGTTATGGCTCAGATCGCGCAGGTCCTTGATGGCTTTGCCCAGCAGCTTATCTGTCTGTTCCATTTTTTCTTCTGAAACAACTGAACCAAATGTGTTAAGGTTAAGGCGAACCAGGCTTAGTATCTGACCGATATTATCATGGATTTCCTGGCTGATATAAGCGAAAGCCTGCTCCTGTATTTCGAGCTGTGTTTTGAGTAAGGTTTGCTCAAAACGGTTTTTCATTTCATCCTTTTCTTCCCTGTTCTTTCTTTGCCTGCGAAGAAAAATAAAAACGATCAACAACAGAAAACTACCAATCAGTATAAAAAAAACTGAGGCTACTACGATTGAGATGAGGATATCTTCTTGTGGTTTGGGCATAGATAAAAGGCAATACAGAATGAACTGTATAAAATTACGTTTAAACT
>CAYHTC010000038.1:10910-13936 GCA_964359445.1 uncultured Sediminibacterium sp.
TCCGTGGTTTAAAGATTCTTCATCCCCACTAGCATCGTTTCTTGGTCCACTTCTTGGAGCAGGAATTTTGTTACCCGTAAAGAAAACAGTGAGACGACCGTTATCTTTCGGATCAACAGCCGCAGCTCCTTTACCGTATACGCCAAAGTTCACATAAATATCAGTTGCACCTTTCGTTTTTAAACTGTTAATGAAGGCGATTAAGTCGTCTGCCTTGAAAACAACATATTGCGTTTGATTGCCTTCGTGATATACTTTGGCATAATTAGCCGCTAATGCCGCTGCATAGGCCGCGGTAACCTGACCAGACAAAAGGTTCGTACCAACAATTTTCGTTTGCTCAGATGAAACAGCAGTTGTTTCCTGTGTAACGGTTAATTGTTCTTTCTGGCAGGCTGATAAAACAACCATCATCATTACCGCAGACAGTAAGATGCTGCCAATTGATAAATTCTTTTTCATAACTCATTAGTTTAACTGTTATAAAAGGTACGCTCAGCAGATTTGTAGCGACACTTTTAGACTCGCAAGTTAACATTTCCTTTTTTTTATTGTTGTACTATTTTTGCAAAAAAATACAAAAATATGTTTAACTAATTGAAAATGAGTATATTAAGTATTTATAATTAATAAAAAAACGGTGTTTATACGCGATTTAAACGGTGAAAACACCGTTTTTTTTAACGTGTTTTTACTGTTTTTTTGGGTTTTCTACTTGGTTAATTGGGATTAAATAAAGCTTCAGAAGGGCTGGATTGACGGATAGCTGCTATAATTACTGCGGGTAATGCCTACTGTTTTGCCGACAGCGAAATGTATTTGCGGATAACATGCCGGTTTACCCACCAGATGACAATTAATACAGTCAATGAAGCAATCAAAACAGTATAGGAAGGCAAAGTGTTTACATAAATATGTTGCAACATTAGTTGATGGTGAACCGCATATTGCAAAAGAGCAATGATCCCGGTTGATATAAGAATAACCAGGATATTAACCGGAAAAAATTGCCTCATCAAAAATTTTCGTAATTGTTTTGGAGAAGTGCCCAGGGTAATTAATAAAATAATTTCTTCCTTACAGGCTGCAATGGTTAGCTGGATAAACAAAGCAAAAATCAACAAGGCAAAAGCCAGCATGATGGCTCCGGTGATACCTGCAATACTAACCACCATATCCACTATCTGCCTGTAGCGGCTAAAGCGTGTTTTATCGGCATCGGTACTTAATTTTTTCTCTTTCAGGTACTGAACCAGTTTGGGATTGCCCGGATCTTTTGTTCTGATAATTACCCGCGAGGGTTTGGTATCCTGATTTTTACCAAACCGGTTATTGGCCCATCTCATAAATTCCTGGGGTACCAGTAAAGAAGATATCCTGTCGCTGAAACCTACTACATGTCCATTCAAACTAACTACCCCATTCGGACCATACAGGTTTATTTTAAAAATAATCATCTTCACTACCTGCCGGGTAAGCTGTGGTAAATTCTGCGAAAAAGAAAACTGAAAATTGTAAAAATCGAGAAACATATTGGGCACGATAACCGGAACCAGTTGCTGGTTCTCTTTCCATGTCCAGTCTTTACCGGCTACATCAATAAAATCTTCCGGTACACTCTCAAAAGCAATATCTGTATAAAAAGGGAACCGGTCGCTATAACTTTGTATGGATGCTTTGAAACGGCCCGGACTCAATAATCCAACCGACTCAACAAAGGTTTGTTGCTTCAGATCATTGATGTCGCTGTCTGATAAAGCAGTGGCGCCCATATTTTGATCGGTCAGTGTTTTATTGAGTACCAGAAAATTGGCAATACTATCCCGGTTGGTTTTGCTGTGTAACAGATCATTATAGTTAGACTGAATCTGTACAGACGCTAAAATCAGTAACATGGCAACCGATAAGCCAACTATTGCCAGCGCAAAACGATTGTGTCCGGCGCCTGTGCGGATGAGTTTTTTTAATAAGTGCTGTAATCCATCCATTGAATAAGGTTCTTCGGTTTATAGGTGATATTGTTTTGTATAATTGAAATTATCATCCTCATCAAGATCAGTAATCATCAGCCCCGCTTTTCTTTTCCTGCATTCTGTATCTATCAGGGTTGCGGCTTTGCGGGTATTGGCTATGTCAAGATTACTGAATGGCTCATCCATCATCAGCCATGAAAATGGCTGTATCAGCGCACGGATAATGGCAATGCGTTGCTGCTCACCATAGCTGCACAGACCTGCTTTTTGATCTAAAATATGACTTACCCCAAGGGTTCCTGCCATTGTTTCTATCATCGCGGATTCGTAATACGGTGTTTGCAGTATACGTTTGAGTTCAATATTTTCCCTGGCGGTGAGGTTGGGGAATAACCTGAGATCCTGAAAGATGATACTTATTTTTTGTTGCCGTAATTCCGCCAGCGTGTCTTCATCCAGATCAGTAATAGCAGCATTGTTTAACCGTACGGCGCCTTCATAATCATGACGTAATTTATAAAGGATATGAACCAGCGTGGTCTTACCGGTTCCACTGGGTGCTTTTATTTTAATGTAATGGCCCTGCTCTAATGTTAATGAGGTATTCCAGACATCCGAGTTTCTTTGCAGAAACCTGTCTTTCAGGGGTATGGGTATGATATGATCCAATTCAATCGTCATAATGCAAACTGTGGTTTTCGAAATTACAGTGAAATGAGCTATAATCAACTACTGAGGGCAATGAATAGAGCGAAGTGAAGCTTCCAACGTCTTGTTTTCCTTCTTTTGAGAATTCAATATCAACTCCTAATGAAAGTTTGTTCTTAAAGTCATTATTGATCTTGAGGGTTTTTCCAATTTTATTCGATTTTTCCACCTCTCGCAAAAGGCGATCATCAGAAAAATTTTTAATAGATGAAAATGAAAAGGAAATTATTTGTCACCGCCTCGTTTTTTGCACTACTGTAATACATCTTTTTGTCAAATGGCAGATACCTGTAGTATTTGGAATGGATATACCAGGGTTCATCATAATAAATATGATACGATTAA
>CAYHTC010000039.1:0-13794 GCA_964359445.1 uncultured Sediminibacterium sp.
AAATTCTTGTCAATGGTTAGCAAAATGTCAAAACTGTTTTCAACACAATAAGTCAATGTGAGCGCCAGTTGGTATGAAAATAAGCAACAGGCATCTACCTGGAACTATATGGCCGTTCATGCCAAAGGCAAATTGTTGTTTTTAGATTGGGTGTGAATGGGATAATCTCTGATTTTCCTGATCTTTTTGCGCATAGTTTATTTTAGTGCAACTTTGCTTTTAGCCGGAACCCAGGCAGCCCGGCTATTTTTTTATGCGAGATATTATTATCACTTTAGATGGCTATTCATCCTGCGGTAAAAGCACACTGGCCAGGCAGTTGGCTACAGAACTGAATTATGTTTTTATCGACAGTGGGGCGATGTATCGTGCCATCACTTTATATTTTTTACGACTGCGTGTAAACTTAGCGCATGAAAAAGCGATACATAAAGCCCTTGGCGGGATAAGCCTGGCCTTTCAATACAATGAATTGACCGGGAATTGTGATATGTATTTAAATGATGAAAATGTAGAGGCGCTTATTCGTGATATGCTGGTGAGTGAACATGTGAGTGAGGTGTCGGCTTTAAAGGAAGTGCGCGAATTCGCGGTGGCGCAGCAGCGGGAGATGGGTAAACATAAAAAAATTGTGATGGATGGCAGAGATATTGGCACCACCGTTTTTCCTGATGCCGAATTAAAAGTTTTTGTAACCGCTGATCCGGCCGTACGTGTGGAAAGGCGGTTCAAAGAAATGTATGCCAAAAATCCGGGTACTACTATTGAAGAAGTAAAAACCAATCTTGAAATGCGTGATTATACAGATAGTAACCGGGAGTATAGTCCACTTAGAAAAGCCGAGGATGCCCTTGAACTGGATAATTCAAACTTTACCCGCGAAGAGCAACTGGCTATCGTTTTACAATGGGCAAAAGAAAAAATAGCTCAGTAGCAGAAAAATTGCTACAAATCATTCTCTGTTTCGAGAAGTATCTTAAATGTATGTTGGGCCAGGTTATCAGCCGTTAACCGGATACGTATTTTACCAAAGCCATTCATTTCTTTAGCATCTGAAAATTCAGCTTTTTGTGAGCCATTGGTGCTGCTGAACTTTTTTTGGGTACTGATTGGGATGAAGGTTTCAATCATGTTCGAAAAGGCCATTTCCGCTTCTGGTTGCGTATCAAATTCAAGCCAGAATTTTACATTCGAAACCTGAATATCTTTCGCATCATTGTTGCGCAGACAGAAGAAATCCAGTTTCCCTGAAGTAAACGTTGCTTTTAAAAAAGGGTGCCTGGTGAAAATGAAAGAATGGACCTCTGCATACTTATTCTGGTTGCTCAGCAAAGGTGTTGATGCCGGTACCCCGTCTTTTTTTTTCTTTTCAGCAAGAGAGGGAATATATTGGTTAATAAAATCAAGAATAGATGAATCCGGTTGTTCTTCGAAAATATTAAAGAGCAACTGGTTGGTATACCTGTCAACCGTTAGTGTCTGGCTGTACAACCTGCCAAAGCCGAAGCTAAAGAAAAAACATACCAGTATATATTTCCGAAACATTGTACCTGTTGATATTTGTAAACAAAATAAGCTTTTTTATGCTAAGGCGGGGCAATCAACATGCTTTTAACAGGCAGCCGATAGCGCATCCAGTTTCCCGGTTACTCCATAAAAACCAGCCAGCTTTCTGATCACCTTTTCTACTTCGGCATCCGGGCAACTGGCACCACTGGTAATTAATATTTTTATTGGTGTAAGTTCTGGCAGATAGTTTGCGATTGTTCTTAACTCTTTTGTTTGCCAATTACGGTTTTCGATTTCGTTTATGTTAAGAAGCCTGTCTGCGGAATCAATAAAATAAGCGGGTAATTTGTTCTCGCACAATTCCACCAGGTGAGAGCTGTTGCTGCTATTGTGTCCGCCAATCACAATCGCCAGATTAGCTGCTGTTTCCAGCATACCGGTAACAGCGGTCTGGTTATCATTGGTGGCATAACATAAAGTATCCCTGGTATCGGCAAACCGCTCGCCAATAGTAGCGGCAGTAAGGCCATAATGCCGTATCATCACGCTTTTCAGGTAATCTGATATTGCCTGCGTGTCACTGGCTAATTGAGTGGTTTGATTTACTACGCCTATTTTTTGCAGGTGCAGGTTACTGTCAAAGCTTTCTGAATAGCGGCCCTGAAATTCAGTATAAAAATCCTGGGCGGCTTTTTCACCGGTTATATATCCGGCAAGCGCTATCGTTTCACTCATATTACTTACCACCACGGTTGGCGTATGTGAGGAAACATGTGAAAAAGTAGCCCTAGTTTCTTCATGTTTGGGCTTGCCATGTACTACAATACTATAACCATTAACAGCAATCTGTTCACTGCGGTTCCAAACTTTTTCAACAAAGGGGCAGGTGGTATTATATTTGGCGGTAGAGATACCTTTTTTGTTTAGCATTGCTTCAATTTCGAGTGTGGTGCCAAATGCCGGAATGATCACCACATCATTTGCATCTAACTCATTAAATGGAATTAATTGTTTGCCATAAGTATCCTGCAGAAATTGTACACCTTTCCCAAGCAGATCAGTATTAACCTGCGGGTTATGGATCATTTCACTCAATAAAAAAATACGCTTGCCGGGGTTTTCCTCAATCGTGGTAAAAGCGATATCAATCGCATTTTCTACGCCATAGCAAAAACCAAAATGCCTGGCAAGATATATGTGCAGCGGGCCCAGGTTTAGCAAGGTGGGCACAAAATCCTTCTTCAGCTTATCCTGCTGCTTACGTTGCTGCTTAATGTTGCTGATTAGCGAGCTTCGATATAGACTTGGTACATTGAATTGCTTCATAGCGGTAGTAAAAATACGAAGTTATGCGGGGAGTAATTCGTAAATAATCTTTAATAATCCGGGTATTAGTTACCTGGTCTTTTCAGGTTGGGACTAAAGAAATTCTGACCAGGGCTGCTTAAAAATCTGTATTTTCATCACTTAAATGCCTGCTATGAGAATTGCTCCATTTTTGATCTCAGGATTGTGTACTGCCGGACTGATTCTGGTACTCAACACACAGTTGACAGTAGGTGGAAGTAAAACGCCGCGCCTGGGATATTTTCTTTCTCCTCAACTGGGTTTCTGGCAAAATGCAGAATCGGCTAATACAGATTTTTCAGGTGAATTAAAGCTAAATGGCCTTAAGGGTAAAGTGGATGTTTTTATGGATGACCGCCTGGTGCCGCATATTTATGCTGATAACGATCTGGATGCTTATTATGTGCAGGGCTATATTCATGCAAAGTTCCGCTTGTGGCAGATGGAATTTCAAACACATGTAGCCGCCGGCAGGTTGAGTGAGATACTAGGTGAAGAGAAGTTATCTACCGATCGTTTCTTCCGAAGGTTAGGTATGGTATATGGGGCAGAACAAACCATGGCCAATATGGATAATAACCCGGAAATGAAAGCTACGGTTGATGCTTATGCCGATGGCGTAAATGCATATATCCAGTCGCTAAAGCCTGAACAAATTCCTTTTGAATATAAATTGCTTGATTACAAACCGGAAGCATGGACACCTTTGAAGACCTATTTGTTTTTGATGTACATGTCCTATGACCTTACCGGTGGTGGCGCTGCTACTGACCTGAAGATGACTAACGCTAAAAATTATTTCGGGTATGACGATTTCAATAAACTGTATCCGAATGTTCATGATTCACTTGATCCTATTATTCCCCGTGGTACATTATACAGTAGTCCTGCCATTATACCCATTGCACCCAAAAATTCGGATTCCGTTTACCTGAATAATACCGTTTCCAGTACAGCGATGGCGCCGGTTATACCTGATAAAGACAATGGAAGTAATAACTGGGCAGTGTCGGGATCTAAAACCAAAAGTGGCCGCCCTATTTTGTGTAACGACCCTCACCTCGGTCTTAATCTGCCATCACTGTGGTTTGAAGTACAGATTAATACACCTACGCACAATACATACGGTGCCAGTTTCCCCGGTTCGCCCGCGGTCATCATTGGATTTAATGACAGCATAGCCTGGGGTGTAACCAATGCAGGCAGGGATGTACTGGATTATTACGATATACAATTCAAAGACTCCACTTTATCGGAGTACCTGTATAATGGTGCCTGGACAAAGGCTGAACACAGAAAAGAAGTTATCAAAATAAAAGGCAAACCGGATTCAGTAGAAAATATTGCGCTTACTGTTTTTGGTCCGGTTATGTATGACAGGGCTTACAAGAACATCAGCACTGATGGAAAATACCTGGCCGTTCACTGGACCGCAAATATGCCCGGTACCGGGTTTCAAACTTTTTATGAGCTGAACAGGTCAAAGAATTATGATGAATATATCAGTGCAACTTCTTTATGGTCATGTCCCGGACAGAATTTTGTATTTGCTTCTAAAACGAATGATATAGCCATCAAACAGCAGGGCGCTTTTATTACGCGCTGGAAAAGGCAGGGAGATTTTGTGATGCCGGGAACAGACAATAGTTATATGTGGCAGGGAATCATACCCTTCGAAGAAAACCCGATGATAAGAAATCCGGAAAGAGGTTTTGTGAGCAGTGCTAACCAGATGTCTGCCGATTCTACCTATCCTTACTACCTGGGAGCAGCCAATAATTTCCCATTATACAGGGGTATTATCATTAACCGGAAACTTTCGGAAATGAACAATATTACTGTCGAAGATATGCAGCATTTGCAAATGGATAATTACAATGTATTTGCCGAAATGGCCCGTCCTGTTCTGTTGAAATATCTTACTATAACCGAATTGAATGCCGATGAAAAAAAGTATGTTGACATACTGACCGGTTGGAACCTGCGTTCAGATATACATGAAAAAGGTCCCACAGTTTTTAAAAGCATATGGGATAGCCTGGAAAATGAAGTATGGGGCGATGAAATCAGTAACAGTAAGCTGCCATTACCCAAACCGGATGCATCAACCCTGTTAGAGGGTCTTCTTCGCGATTCATCTTTTATGTTCGAAGACAATATTAATACCGCTGATAAGAAAGAGACTATTCATGACGATGTGCTGGCCGCTTTCAAAAAAGCCTGTACCCATTTGGTAACATTGGAGAAAGAGGGCCGCCTCGAATGGGCTGAGTTCAAAGGCACAAAAGTGAACCATTTATTAAAACTACCCGCATTAAGCAGGCTGCAATTGCCCATTGGGGGCGGTGAACATATTATCAATGCTACCAAGGAAACCCATGGCCCCAGTTGGCGGATGATTGTGCATTTAACGGACGAGATAGAAGCGTATGGCGTATATCCAGGCGGACAAAGCGGTAATCCCGGCAGTAAATATTATGATGGTTTCGTGGATACCTGGGCAGCCGGTAAATATTACCGTATTGTATTTATCGGTAAAGCAGCAGCAGCCAAAAGCGAAAAAATGAAATGGCACCTTACATTTACTATTAGTTAAAAGTGTATTATGAAATTTTTTGTATCCATGGTACTGACAGCTTTTCTTGCATATGTAGCGGGTATTTACAGTTCGTTAGCCTGGTGGAGTTTTGCTGTAACCGCAATTATTGTTTCTGTAGCCATTCATCAGAAACCAGGAAAGGCTTTTCTCTCAGGTTTCCTTGGACTATTTTTATTGTGGGTAGGGTTGTCTTTGTTCAAAGATGCGGCTAATGAACATATCCTGTCTGGCAAAGTAGCTAAAATATTACCACTCGGAGGGTCTTATATTGCACTGATCCTGGTAACGGGTATTGTTGGCGGTTTGGTAAGTGGACTGGCAGCTGTAACAGGCAGTTATGCGAGACAATCAAAATGAAAATTGTATTCCCGCCGCTTCTATCCTTTTAACAGTAAATTAAAGCGGATGATTTTTGATTTCATCCGGCTGTATCCAAACTTTTTGCGACTAATTTCGCTCTAATCCGAGGTTATGCGTAAACTGTTTGCTCTTTCCTTCCCTGTACAGTAATATATTCGGATTTCAGGCTACTGCTTACCCGGAATATCATTTAAATAGCCTGTTAAGCAATCAAATTCAGGGCTTCAGAAAATTAAATTGGTTTTTTGTTGGGGGAGTGAATGCTTTATCTTCGCTCCGAAATTTTGGCCACCCTGCAAGTGGCTCCTTTATACACATGGAACATTCCTCCGGGGATGTCTAAGAATGGAATCAAAATGGCATTGTTACACAACCGCGTTTCAAATGAGGAGCTTAAGAAGCGCCTTATGGAAGAGTCCTTTCCAAGAACTACCGTCAGTTTTTACGGTTACTTTCCCGTTGAAAATCCACAGGCTTTTCGTGACTTTCTTTATAAGGATCTTAATCTTCTCAGCGTATTTGGAAGAATTTATGTAGCCAAAGAAGGTATTAATGCACAAATAAGCGTGCCTGCTGAAAATTTCGAGTCATTCAGAACTTTTCTTTATTCCATTGAACACCTGGATGGTTTGAGGTTGAATATCGCTGTTGATGATGGTAAAAGTTTCTGGGTACTGAAAATAAAAGTGCGTGATAAAATTGTAGCAGATGGAATTAGAGACGCCGGCTTCAGTATGGAAAAAAAAGGAAAATATGTAAATGCCGCCCGGATGAATGAACTGCTGAATGATGCCGACACGGTTGTAGTAGATATGCGCAATCATTATGAGTATGAGGTGGGTGATTTTGTGAATGCGTTAGAAGTACCCTCAGATACCTTCCGCGAACAACTGCCCATGGCCGTTGATATGATGAAGGGGAAAGAAGACAAAAATATTATCATGTATTGTACCGGAGGTATCCGTTGTGAGAAGGCAAGCGCTTATATGTTACACCATGGGTTTAAAAATGTGTTTCACCTTGAGGGTGGTATCATTAATTATGCTAAACAGGTGAAGGAAGCGGAATTGGAAACTAAGTTCATCGGAAAGAATTTTGTGTTTGACGACAGGCTGGGAGAGCGCATTACCAAAGATGTAATTGCCCATTGCCATCAATGTGGCCAATCCTGCGATGACCATACCAATTGTAAGAACAATGGTTGCCACCTGCTCTTTATTCAATGTGATGCCTGTGCTGTTGCATACAACGGTTGCTGCAGTGCTGACTGTATGAACACGTTACAGATGCCTGTTGAGAGACAAAAAGAACTGCGAAAAGGTACAGAGAACGGGCAAAATATTTTTAATAAAAGCAGGGTAAGGCTTCGCCCAAAACCGCTGCCTGCCAGTCAATCAGGCAAAAGAGAATAATATTTTGAAGGCCTCCCGGGTTCAGACTGCCTTTAATCTGATTAATGCCTCATTTACTTTTTGTTCAATAACAAGATCATCTAATGACTGGGGTACAAAAGAACGGCCGGTTACTTTTTCAAACAGCTCAATATATCTTTTGCTGATGGTATCAATCCATTCATCAGACATATAGGGAACTTTTTGCCCTTCCTTACCCATGAAATCATTGGCGATCAGCCATTCCCTTACAAATTCCTTACTCAGTTGTTTTTGTTTCTCGCCTTTGGCCTGTCTTTCTTCAAAACCGGCTGAATAAAAATACCTGGATGAATCTGGTGTATGCACTTCATCCATCAGATAGATGGTATCATTGATCTTGCCGAATTCATATTTGGTATCGGCCAGAATCAGCCCTTGTTTTTGGGCAATTTCTTTACCACGGGCAAAGAGTTTCAAGGCATATTCTTCCAAAATTTTCCAATCTTCTTCAGATGCCAGTCCGCTGGCAATAATAGCTTCCTTTGAAATATCTTCATCATGGCCCTCATCCGCCTTAGTAGAAGGGGTAATAATAGGCGTTGGGAAAAAATCATTTTCTTTTAGTCCTTCAGCTAACCGTACACCACATAATTCCCTTTTGCCACTGCTGTAGGTTCTCCAGGCATGACCCACCAGGTTTCCTCTAACCACCATTTCTATTTTAAAAGGGGTGCAGCGTTTGCCGATTGATACATTCGGGGCGGGCACATCAACCAGCCAATTAGGGCAGATATTGCGGGTAGCTTCCAGCATATAAGCAGCTATCTGGTTCAGTACCTGTCCTTTATAAGGAATAGGGCTGGGTAAGATTACATCAAAAGCCGAGATACGGTCACTGGCTATCATTACCAGCCAGTTGTCTTTTATGCTGTAAACATCTCTTACTTTACCGTGGTATAGATGGGTTTGGGAGGGAAATTGAAAGGATGGCATGCCTCAAAAATAGCCAGAGGCGGGATAAATAAATTTTGTAGAACATAATTTTTCTCAACACCCATCCGTTAGTTGTGAACAAATTAAATTTTTATACAAAACTTACAAGTGTTATTTTTAATAACAATTCATTAAAAACTTGCTAATATGAGAAGACTATTAACCCATTACGGGTTGTTGGCTATAGGTGCAGCTATCTGCATATCTGCTTCTGCCCAACAATCAACTACTGTCTCCGGTAGCGTAAAAAACGGTAAATCCAAAGAAGCCGTTTCGGCGGTATCCGTAACAATCAAAGGAGGTTTAACAGGTACATTTACCGATGACAAGGGTGGTTTTAAGTTTTCAACCGTTCAAAAGCTACCTTTTACCCTGATATTTTCTTCTGTTGGTTATGCCAATAAAGAGGTTACGGTAAAAAACAATAATGAAGTGATCAATGTAGACATAGAAGCTACCTTCACTTTGGGAGATGAAGTAGTGGTTTCGGCTTCAAGGGTACCTGAGCGGATTCTTGAATCGCCGGTTTCTATTGAAAGGATAGGAACGGCTGCTATCCGGAATACGCCCGCCTCGAACTACTATGATATGATCACTAACCTGAAAGGGGTGGATGTGGTTTCGGCCAGTTTAACTTTCCGCAGTGTGGGTACCCGTGGTTTTAACAATAGTGGTAATGCCCGTTTGAACCAGATTGTGGATGGCATGGATAACCAGGCCCCCGGCCTTAACTTCTCAGTAGGCAGTATTCTTGGCCCAACAGAACTTGATGTTGAAAGTATTGAATTATTACCCGGCGCCTCTTCTGCCCTGTATGGTTCAGGAGGTATGAACGGAACGGTACTGATAAACAGTAAAAACCCTTTTAAATACCAGGGACTTAGTTTCCAGATCAAACAGGGTGTAAAGGATGTTGACCAAAAGCAACGAAATGCTTCTGCTTATTATGACTGGAGCTTTCGTTGGGCCCAAAAAGTAACAGATAAATTAGCTTTCAAAATAGGCGCCCAGTTCGTACAGGCCCAGGATTGGCTCGCTAACCAAACCAATAACTACCTTCGTCCGCCTAGTCCGGGTTCCGTTGCCCCCAATGGATCTGCCCAGGTTGGCGACAGGCTTTCAGATCCGAATTACGACGGTGTAAATGTATATGGTGATGAAACCAATACAGATCTCAGGGGGCCATTTGCAGGCGTGATTTCTTCGTTTCCTTACCTTGGAGTGATACCTGCAGGTGCATTTCCGGGTATCTCAACTCCAATACCTATCCCATCCAGCTTATTGGGCGCCTTTTCCGCTGTTCCATTATATGTTTCCAGAACCGGATATAATGAGAAAGATGTAGTTGATCCGATAACAATGAATGTAAAATTGTCTGGGGCGGTTCATTATAAATTATCAGAAAAAACAGAAGCCTCTTTCCTGGCTAACTGGGGCAATGGTAACACTGTGTATACCGGTAGTGACCGTTATTCTCTGAAAGACCTTAAAATGGGCCAATACAAATTGGAAGTGAAAAGTAAAAACTGGTATCTGAGAGCATATACTACGCATGAAAATTCAGGTAATTCATTTAACGCCACTATTACAACCCGTTTGTTCAATGAAAGCTGGAGTCCAAGTGCCAGTGTATGGTATCCTAAATTTGTAGGCGCCGTAATTGGAAGTAGTACCAGTGGCGCGGTAGGTACTTATATTGGTGCATTAGCTGCTGCCTATGGTGCAGGATTAGGGGCAGGATTATCTCCGGCTGCAGCATTAGCCGCTGCACAGGCGGTTGCCCCGGGTGTGGTAACTTCTAATAAACTGGCTTTATTGAATGCGGCAAGAACGATAGCTGATCAGGGCAGACCAACCGGATTTATTGGTTCAACAGAGTTGTTTCAAAAAGTTGCGAATACGCCTATTTCAAAAGGTGGCGGTTTATTTCTTGACAGATCAAGGTTAAATGTATTTGAAGGGCAGTACAACCTTACAGAAGATTTAGGATTGGCAAAAAGCGGAACTGAATTTCTGATGGGTGCCAGTGCAAGAACGTTTATCCTTAATTCGCAGGGAACACTGTTTGCCGATACAGCAGGAAGTATAAAAATAAATGAAGTAGGCGCTTATGCGCAGTTGTCACAGAAATTATTTAATGATGTGCTGAAGCTGACTGTATCCGGCAGATATGATAAAAATGCCAATTTCAAAGGAAAGTTTACACCAAGGGCTTCTGCGGTTGTTAAACTGGCGAAAGATCAGAATCTTCGTTTTTCTTACCAACAGGCCTACCGTTTCCCTACCACCCAGAACCAATGGATCAATCTTACAATCGGTGGCGGTACCCGTTTAATGGGCGGATTGCCTCAGTTGAGAGATTATTATAAATTCAGTACCAACCCTGCCTATACTATAGCCAGTGTTCAGGCTTTTGGTGCAAGTGCTTTGGCAGGTGCTCCGAATACCGCTTTGCTGCAACAACAGCAATTCAATGAGTTTAAACCTGAGTCAAGCAAGTCATTTGAAGTTGGCTATAAAGGTCTCATTGCAAAAAAAGTCTTAATTGATGTATATGCCTATTGGGCTACTTATAAAGACTTCCTGAGTGGTGTAACCGTTATCCAGGCAAGAACTGCTCCTACAGGACCGGCTAGTTTTTTCGATCTGCTGGATGCCAGTAAGCGCATAGGATATAGTATTTCTGTAAATACCCCGGGCGATGTAAAAACAAGTGGATGGGGCGCTTCTGTAGAATACCTGATGCCTAAGAATTTTTCATTTAGCGGTAACCTCTATTCAGATGAAATCGGTACACTTCCTGCGGGATTTGTCTCCTATTTCAATACGCCCAAATACCGTGTGAACATGGCATTTAACAACAGCGGATTTGGCAAAAACAACAGTTTTGGATTCAGTGTGGTGTACAGGTGGACAAATACATTCAAATATGAAGGTACTTTCTCTGTAGGCCGAATACCTTATATCAGAACAGTAGATGCGATGGTTAGCTATAAGCTGCCTTCCACCAAATCTCTCATCAAAATTGGCGCTACCAATTTGTTTAATAAATATTATCAAACAGGTTATGGTAACCCTGCTATCGGTGGTTTATACTATGTAAGCTATGGCTGGAATGTATTTTAACGGATAGTGTTTTTAAATATATTAAGGTCCCCGGTCAAAAAAACCGGGGATTTTTTTTTGCCGGTCATTACCCTATGTATCCGGCGTTTAGCTTTCAGCTTTCAGTTTTCTCCATTCAGCTTTCAGCGTTTTTTGGTTTTGTACTTGATAATCTTATATTTTTGCTCCTCATTTAATAAACTGATATGATGCGTTCTATTGCTTTCAGAGAGGCTATACGTGAGGCCATGAATGAAGAAATGAGAAGAGATGAGAAGGTATTCCTGATGGGAGAGGAAGTAGCCGAGTATAATGGAGCTTATAAAGTTAGTCAGGGTATGCTGGCCGAATTCGGTCCCAAACGCGTGATTGACACCCCTATTTCTGAATTGGGTTTTACCGCGGTAGCAGTAGGCGCCGCCCAAAACGGATTAAAGCCAATTGTTGAGTACATGACCTGGAACTTCGCGGTTTTAGCGCTGGACCAGATATTGAATACCGCTTCCAAAATGCTTGCAATGAGTGGTGGACAGATCAGTTGCCCGATTGTTTTCCGCGGAGGCAATGGCAGTGCGGGTCAGTTAGGCGCTCAACACTCAACAGCATTCGAAAGCTATTATGCAAATATTCCGGGTATTAAAGTAGTATCGCCTTCCAATGGCTATGATGCCAAAGGTTTATTGAAACAGGCTATCCGTTATGAACAGGATCCTGTAATGTTTATGGAAAGTGAAGTGATGTATGGCGATAAGTGTGATATTCCTGATGAAGAATATTATATCCCGTTGGGTAAGGCCAATGTAAAAAAACAGGGTCGTGACGTAACCATCGTTTCATATAATAAAATGATGAAGGTGGCATTAAGCGCCGCGGAAGAACTGGAAAAAGAAGGCGTGAGTGCAGAAGTAATTGATCTGAGAACCATACGCCCTTTGGACTGGATGACCATACTGGAAAGTGTTAAGAAAACCAATCGCCTGGTAATTGTGGAAGAACAATGGCCGTTTGCATCCATTTCCTCAGAAATCAGTTACCGTATTCAGAAAGAAGGGTTCGATTACCTGGATGCACCTATCAGACGCATTACAAGCGCGGATGCACCAATGCACTATGCGCCTAACCTGGCAGCGCTTGCTATTCCTGATGTTGAGAGAACTGTGAAACTGGTGAAAGAAGTGATGAACCTGAAAAAATAATCTGTTGCGTTTACTTTTCTTACTTTATGGATGCTGTTTGCCTGTATGGTTATTGTCACAGGCAAAAGACAGCATCCGGTACCAATCTGCCAGTGATAGCGCTTTACAGGAAGTTGTGGTAAACGCTTTTCTTTCACACCAACACTGGAAAGCGGTTCCGGCTGCGGTAGCCATTATCACGTCAAAAGAAATAAACCGCTATAGTAATACTTCTTTGGTATCCGTACTGAATACAATACCGGGGTTACGAATGGAAGAACGTTCTCCGGCCAGCTACCGTTTATCTGTAAGAGGAAGCCTGTTACGATCGCCTTTTGGGGTAAGGAATGTAAAAGTATATTGGAATGAAATTCCCTTAACAGATGCAGGTGGCAATACCTATCTCAACCTGGTGGATATCAATCAGCTTACTGGTGCAGAGATCATTAAAGGCCCTGCAGCCAGTATGTATGGCGCGTGTACAGGTGGCGCTTTGTTACTCAGATCAAGCCAGGAGCTGTCTTCCACAAGACAAAACCATTTTGTTACCGGGATAACAGGCGGTTCTTACGGACTTTTTCAACAGCAGGCAGGTTGGCAATATAGCGCCAAAAACTTTGCATCTGCCATTCAGCAGACACACCAGCAATCTGATGGCTACCGCGAACAATCCGCTGTTAGAAGAGATGTGTTGAAATGGCAGGGTTTGTGGCAGGCAAAAAAACAGCAAATCAAATTCCTTGTTTTTTATACGGATATATTTTACCAAACCCCGGGCGGTATTACCCTTGCTCAAATGCAACTGAACCCGAAATTATCCCGCCAGGCAGCCGGTAGTTTTCCCGGATCTGTTCAACAAAAGACCGCTGTGTATAATAAGACTCTTTTAGGAGGCATGCACCATACGCTCGGACTGGATGACCATTTTTCGATCAAAACGTTTATTACCGGCAACCGTACCGTATACGCGAATCCCTTTATCACTAATTATGAAAAAAGAGAAGAAACGAATTATGGCACCGGAACCAACCTTATTTATCTGACTGAAACGGCAAACACCTCATTTCAATGGATGAACGGAGCGGAATGGTTATACAATCATTCTGTTATCAGCAATTTTGGAAATCGCTCGGGTATGGCTGATACTGTTCAGTTTAAAGATGATATTTATGCCCGTCAATGGTTTGCTTTTTCGCAGGCGCAATATGCCATTCATGAAAAATGGACCTTCACTGCAGGCCTCAGCCTGAATAATCAAAGCTTCCGGTTTAGGCGGTTAACTGATCCTGATCCTTTTTTCGCAGACAGAAAAATAAGCCTTGTTGTAACGCCA
>CAYHTC010000040.1:0-13721 GCA_964359445.1 uncultured Sediminibacterium sp.
CATTGTAGATAATAAAACACAGGTAGAATATATCAGCCGGAAATCGGGCTCCTTACCGGCAAATATTCACCCGCTGGGCGCCATCACCAAAGGAATAGAAGGCAAGGATCTGGCAGAAATGTATGATATGAAGAACAGCGGTGCCATTGCCTTCTCCGATGGATTATATCCGGTACAATCGCCTGGTTTATTTGTAAAAGCCCTTCAATATGTAAAAGCATTCAATGGCGTATTGATACAGGTTCCGCTGGATAAGAGTATTGGTGCGGGCGGGCTGATCAATGAAGGCATCATTTCAACCCGCCTCGGGTTACCGGGTATTCCGGCCCTGGCAGAAGAAGTGATCATTAAAAGGGATATTGATATACTCCGCTATACACAATCCAAACTGCATATAACCGGTATTTCAACAGCCAACGGACTGGATCTGGTGATAGCTGCCAAAGCAGAAGGATTGAACCTTACCTGCAGTGTTACCCCTTACCACCTGTTTTTTTGTGATGAGGATCTTCAGACCTATGATACCAACTTAAAAGTGAACCCTCCTTTACGTGGAAAAACCGATATGCTGGCCCTGCGGGATGCGGTACTGAATGGTACCGTTGATTGTATAGCTTCACACCATTTGCCACAGGATTGGGATAATAAGACCTGCGAGTTTGAATATGCTAAAAATGGGATGACCGGGCTGGAAACAAGCTTCGCGGTAATCAATCACCTGCTTCCCGAACTGACCACAGACAGGTTGGTACAATTATTTTCTTTGAATGCCCGTACTATTTTCGGATTGCCGCACACGCATATCAGCGAAGGTGCTATAGCGGAACTTACGTTGTTTAGCCGAACGGGTATTACTGTTCTTACCAAACAGCAACTCAAAACCAAATCAGCCAATACCCCTTTCCTGGAAAGGGAACTGGCTGGAAAAATTCTGGGCATTCTTAACAAAGGAAAATTAACTTTAAACTAAAATTAATTGTATGAAAACGAATGTTTTTAATGAGGGTATTAAATACGGCGTTATTGGCGGACTCCTTTTTCTGCTGATTAATTTTGGTGCCTGGGGAATCGGCAGCACTGCTACTTTTGTTTCTGTTATTGGCATTAGCAGTTTTGTTCCTTATGTCATAATTATGTTGATCATCGCCGGTCTAAGTTTGCGTAAAGGCAACAATAATGTATTGACCTTTAAGGATGCATTGAAATTTGCCTTCGTGGCCTACATTGTTATCGCTCTGACTGAAGCCATTGGCAATTATATTTTATTCAACTTACTGGACCATGACCTTACAGCCAAAGTATTTGAAATAAGCAAAGACAAAGCCCTTAAGATGATGCAGAAATTCGGGGCATCGGAAGAACAGATTGATGATGCGATGAAAAAAATGGATGCTGAGGCTAAGCAAACTACTTTTAAAACCGTTTTTCTTGGTCTGGGAACTTCCATCGTATGGAATTTTGTTAAATCACTCCTGATAGCATTAGTCATCAGAAAAGAAGAAAAGTTCGCTGAATAATACCATCTTATGGATGTATCAATCGTTGTTCCCTTATTCAATGAAGATGAATCATTGCCTGAATTGTGTAGCTGGATAGAATCTGTGACTACACAAAGTCATCTTTCCTATGAAGTGATCCTGGTAGATGACGGAAGTACCGATGATAGCTGGAACTTTATTGAAAAAAAGGGTATTGAAAATTCAAATTTCAAAGGCATCAAATTCCAGCGGAACTACGGCAAATCTGCGGCACTGAACGAAGGCTTTAAAGCCGCAAAGGGTGATGTGATCATTACTATGGATGCTGATATGCAGGACTCTCCCGATGAGATACCTGAACTGCACCGTATGATTATTGAAGACGGTTTTGATATGGTTAGCGGATGGAAGAAAAAAAGGTATGATAACACTTTCAAAAAAAATATTCCTTCCAAATTATTCAATGCGGTAGCCAGGGCCAATTCCGGCATTCCCCTGCATGATTTTAATTTCGGACTGAAGGCCTACAAAAAGAAATTAGTCAAGAGCATTGAAGTGTATGGTGAGATGCACCGCTATATCCCCATCCTGGCTAAATGGAGCGGCTTTAGAAAGATTGGCGAAAAAGTAGTGGAACATCGCCCCCGCAAATATGGCATCACCAAATTTGGATGGCGAAGATTTGTGAACGGTTTTCTTGATCTGGCAACCATCATGTTCCTCGGAAAATTCGGCAAAAGGCCCATGCAGTTTTTCGGTTTACTGGGTACCCTGTTTTTCATGATCGGTTTAATGGCAAGCATCTACCTGGTAGTAGCCAAATTTGTTTCCGTGGATTTTAGTTTAACCAACCGGCCGGCTTTCTATATTGCCCTCACCACTATGATCATAGGTATGCAATTATTCTTAACCGGCTTTATTGCAGAACTGGTAGCGAGGAACGCGTCTGAGAGAAATAGTTATTTGATTGAAACAAAATCAGGAATTGATTCTTGAAACGTGCATCGTGAGACGAAACTTTTGCTAAAATTCTAACGATGTCTAAAAAAACAATCATCATCGGTCCTGCCTGGCCCCTGCGCGGTGGTTTAGCTTCTTTTGATGAGCGGTTAGCGAGGCAGTTCAGCAGCCAGGGTTTTGAAACCAGTATCTATACTTTCTCATTACAATATCCTGATTTTCTATTTCCCGGAACTACACAGTATTCAACAGAACCTGCACCGGCGGATATAAAAATCAAAGCCCGTATCAATTCAATCAATCCCTTTAACTGGTTACTGGTTGGAAATGAAATACGTAAACAAAAACCCGACCTTGTAATTGTTCGTTACTGGCTGCCATTGATGGGGCCTTGTTTGGGAACTATATTACGGATAGTGAAAAAAAACAGCTTCACCCGAATCATCTGTATAGCGGATAATGTGATACCGCATGAGAAACGTTTGGGCGACAAACCTTTCACTCAATATTTTATTAAGCCGGTAGATGCATTCATCACAATGAGTGAAAGTGTAAGAAACGATCTTTTTTCCTTTACATCCAGGCCCGCGTTACAGGTAGTGCATCCTTTGTATGATAATTTTGGAGAGGCTATTCAGAAGGAAGTAGCGAGAAAAAAATTAGGACTACCCATACAGGATAAAATCATTTTATTTTTTGGATTCATCCGAAAATATAAGGGCCTTGATTTATTGTTAAAGGCCATGAATGATGTACGCATCCGCGAATCCAATATCAGGTTACTGGTAGCCGGTGAATTTTATGAGAACCGGAAAGAATATGATGAATTAATCGCAGAGCTGGGTATTTCATCCCAACTCATCTTA
The DNA here is from genome assembly GCA_964359445.1 of uncultured Sediminibacterium sp. Taxonomy (GTDB): domain Bacteria; phylum Bacteroidota; class Bacteroidia; order Chitinophagales; family Chitinophagaceae; genus Sediminibacterium. Next base: position 3,305 of record CAYHTC010000040.1, read on the forward strand.
CGTACAGGCTTTATTCGGGATAGTGAAGTAGGCTATTACCTGAGCGCCGCGGATTTTGTAATACAACCTTACCGAAATGCCACCCAAAGCGGTGTAACCCCCCTCGCCTATCATTTTGAAAAACCCATGCTGGTAACCAATGTAGGCGGACTGCCGGATCTTGTACCAGACAGGAAAGCAGGCATAGTTACAGAGCCTGATCCCACTTCGATTGCAACGGGCATCCTGCAACTGTACGAATTAGGTGAAAACTATTTTTTACCCCATCTTCGCGAAGAGAAAAAAAAGTATAGCTGGCAAAAATTAGCCGGAGCCATTTTGCAACTGGCTGATGAGCGCCTTTGATATATTTCTTGCCACTGTTTCCATAAAGTAAAACATTACATGATCTATCGCAGCAAAGCGCCGTTACGAATTGGTTTAGCCGGAGGCGGAACTGACGTGAGTCCATACAGTGATGAATTCGGTGGAGCCATCCTGAATGCTACCCTGTCTCTGCATGCCCATGCCACCATAGAATCATTGAATGAGCCCCTGATTATTATAGAATCGCTGGATAAAAAACAGAAGCAGGAATATGCCTGGGGCCTGCAACTACCCATTACAGGGGAACTGGATCTGCTCAAAGGCGTATACAACCGGATACAGCAGGACCATCCTTTTACGATGAAAGGCTTCCGCCTCTCTACTTTTGTAGATGCACCGGCAGGAAGTGGCTTAGGAACGTCGAGTACATTAGTTGTAGCCATTACCGGGGCCTTTGCCGAAATGCTGAAACTACCACTGGGCGAGTATGATATGGCCCATTATGCCTATGAAATTGAGCGGAATGACCTTCAACTGGCAGGTGGCAGACAGGACCAGTATGCGGCCGCTTTTGGGGGATTTAATTTTATGGAATTCTATGCCAATGATAAAGTGATCGTAAACCCGCTGAGAATAAGACAGGATTACCTGAATGAACTGGAACATAACCTGGTACTCTATTTCACATCCACCACCCGCGAATCGGCTACTATCATTAAAGAACAACAAAAGAATGTCAGGGAAAACAATACCAAAAGCATTGATGCCATGCACCAGCTAAAAGAGCAGGCAAAAATGATGAAAGAGGCGCTGTTAACAGGTAACCTGGATCATATAGGGGAAATACTCGATTATGGATTTCAACAGAAAAAAAATATGGCCGCTAATATTTCCAATAACAGTATGGAAGAAATATATGCAGCCGCCAAAAAATCAGGCGCCACAGGAGGTAAAATAAGCGGTGCAGGTGGCGGTGGATTTATGATATTTTACTGCCCGGGTAACAGCAGGTACCCTGTAATCGAAACCTTACATAATTTTGGCGGGAAAATCAGTCCTTATCAGTTTACCAAACATGGTTTAACGAGCTGGACCATTCAATAAGATCATTAACAAGCAACCATACTTATGAATACAAAAATTGCCTCTATTATTTCCGCTTCCATTGATGTAAAAAGCCAATTGCTGGCTGATGAAAAAATGCAGGAGAACATGGCATCGGCCATTGACGTAATTACCAATGCTTTTCAAACAGGTAAAAAAGTTTTATTCTGTGGCAATGGTGGCAGCGCGGCAGATGCGCAACACCTGGCTGCAGAATTTTCGGGCAGGTTTTACATAGACCGCAAAGCCCTGACTTCAGAGGCTTTGCATTGTAATACCTCTTACCTGACGGCTGTAGCCAATGATTATAGTTATGATGTTATCTATTCCAGAATTGTAGACGGAACCTGCGTGGCGGGCGATGTGTTGGTTGGGCTGAGTACTTCCGGTAATTCAAAAAATATATTGAATGCATTTGCTGCTGCTAAAGAAAAAGGGGTGATTACTATCGGCCTCACGGGTGCCAGCGGCGGAAAGATGAAAGAACTGAGTGATTATCTTTTCAATGTTCCTTCCACCGACACGCCAAGAATACAGGAAAGTCATATTTTGATCGGGCATATTATCTGTGAACTGGTGGAAGCCAAAATTTTTGGCTGATGCGGATAAAAGAAGCGATAATTCTGGCAGGTGGCCTGGGAACCAGGTTACGGGATGCGGTTCCTGACCTGCCCAAATGCATGGCCCCCGTAAATAACCGGCCTTTTATTTCGTATGTGATCACCCATCTGCAAAAGCAGGGGATTGAGCGGTTTATATTTTCATTGGGATACCGGTCCGAAGCATTTACCAACTATCTTTCGGAATATCTTCCTGAAGGCAATTATCAGTTAGTGATCGAAAAAGAACCACTGGGTACCGGCGGTGCCGTACAACTGGCTTGCACTTATGCGCATGACCAACAGGTAGTAGTGGTAAACGGCGATAGTATATTCAAAACAAATCTTGTTTCCCTGGCCGAATTTCATGAGGCATACCAGGCAGATTGTACACTGGCACTGAAGCCCATGGAAAATTTTGAAAGATATGGTGTAGTGGAATTAAATCCTGATCAGCGTATCGCACTATTTAAAGAGAAACAATTTTATAAAAAAGGATTGATCAACGGTGGTGTTTATATCCTGAACAGAGAAGCATTTTTAAAAGAAACATTACCGGAGAAATGCTCCTTCGAAACAGATTACCTGCAAAAATATTATGGCAGCAGAAAAATTTATGGAATGGAACAGCAAGGCTATTTCATTGACATAGGTATTCCGGAAGATTACCTGAAAGCACAGACCGAATTAACCAATTGATATGCTTGATGTAAAAAATATAAATAGCAACTGGACCTTATTCTTAGATCGCGATGGTGTGATCAATCATGATAAGGAAAATGATTATATACGCAACTGGGATGAATTTCGTTTTTATGACGCTATTCCTGAAGCGATTGCTATCCTGTCGAAACTGTTTGGAAGAATTGTTGTAACCACTAACCAGAAAGGTGTAGGCAAAGGATTGATGACAGTTGGCGATCTCGACAATATTCATACCCAAATGGTAGCAAAGATCAACCAGGCGGGTGGGCGCATAGATAAAATATATTACTGCGCCGATCTGGCCGATGATTCCATTAACCGAAAACCACAGCCGGGTATGGCATTTCAGGCAAAGCATGATTTTCCGGAGATAGACTTTTCTAAAAGCATTATAGCGGGTAACCGGATCAGTGATATGGGTTTCGGAAGAAATGCGGGCATGCATACTGTTTTTATGGCCACCACACATCCCGAAACGCCATACCCGGATCCACTGATTGATCTTCGGTTTAACAGTCTTATTGAGTTTGCCAATTTCTTAACTATTAAATGAAAACTTAAATTTTTCATTTTGTGATACCAGGGCCGGCACAGATCAGGATATTTGTATCTCAGAATAGAAACTGAATAGTTATGAAGCGTATTCCTCTTATCATCATTGCCTGTTTTTTTTTCACGGCGCTACAAGCGCAACGTAAACCTGTTGCTACTGTGCAGCTATTGACAGAGCTGGAAGAGAATATGCGCAATTACGCCAATGATATTGTGAATGCGCCGGAAGCGGCGGAACGCGCTGTTGCGGATAGTTCTTTTACCAGGGCGCTGGTGCAGGCGCTGAGAGTTCCCTATTCTTTTTCTTACCCTTTTGATTCATTACAAACGATCTCAAGATTGTATGCGCCGGATAGCAGTTTCCGGATTATTACCTGGCAGATCATGAAAGACTTTACGTATTACCGGCAGAAAGGCGCGATACAATTTCATACGCAGGACGGTTCGTTGCAATTGGTTCCCCTGTACGATAATTCCGCTTTTACTGATAACCCGGTTGATTCTGTTCGAACGAATGAGCAGTGGATTGGCGCCGTATATTATAACATCATTCAAAAAACATTCAATAATAAAAATTATTATACCCTGCTGGGTTATGATGAGAATGATGCACGCAGTACTAAAAAATGGATAGAAGTACTCAGCTTTGATACTAAAAACAGGCCCTTATTCGGAGGAAGGTATTTCAACTATACGAATGATGTCATTAAACCACCGCAACCCGCTTATCGTTTTTGCCTGGAATTTAAAAAAGAAGCCAATGCGAAACTGAATTATGATCCCGATTTAGACATGATCAGTTTTGCCCACCTGATCAGCGAGAATGGCGAAACCAGTGCCAAACATACCCTTATCCCCTATGGAAGTTTTGAGGGATTCAAATGGTTAAACGGAAAATGGGTACATGTTCCGGTGATTAAAGAAGTGGATCCAGGAGCCAAATAGGATTAATCCAGTTTCAATACGGCCAGAAATGCTTCCTGCGGAATTTCTACATTGCCGATCTGGCGCATGCGTTTTTTTCCTTCTTTCTGTTTTTCCAGGAGTTTTCTTTTACGGCTGATATCACCGCCATAACATTTGGCAGTAACGTCTTTACGCATGGCGCTGATGTTTTCACGGGCAATAACTTTGGCGCCGATAGCGGCCTGTATGGCAATCTGGAACTGTTGTTTGGGCAACAACTCTTTTAATTTTTCACATAATTTACGGCCAAAATCCTCTGCACGACCGCGGTGAATCAAGGCGCTCAATGCATCCACTTTTTCATTATTCAGCAGGATATCCATTTTAACAATATCTGCCTGGCGATAATCAATAGGTGTATAGTCGAATGAAGCATATCCACGTGTGGTACTTTTCAATTTATCATAGAAATCAAATACGATTTCTGTCAACGGCATTTCAAATACCAGTTCCACACGTGTAGGCGTTAGATAACTCTGGTTAATCAGAATACCACGTTTACCCAAACAAAGTGTCATGATATTACCAATATAATCAGGTTGAGTGATGATCTGTGCCCTGATAAACGGCTCTTCAATTTTAGCCACTTTAACAGGGTCGGGCATTTCAATCGGGTTATTCACGCTGATCTTTTCACCCCTGGTGGTATAAGCGATAAAACTTACGTTAGGAACAGTAGTAATAACGGTTTGATTGAATTCCCTTTCCAGGCGTTCCTGGATAATTTCCATGTGCAGTAATCCCAGAAATCCGCATCTAAACCCAAAACCCAGGGCCTGTGAGGTTTCCAGCTCAAATACTAATGAAGCGTCATTTAACTGCAGTTTACCCATACAATCACGGAGTACTTCAAAATCATCCGTATTAACCGGGAAAATGCCAGCAAAAACCATGGGTTTCACTTCTTCAAAACCATGAATCATTTCGCCGGGGTTATTGGCCAGTGTGATGGTATCGCCCACTTTTACTTCTTTGGCATTTTTAATACCGGTAATAATATAACCTACATCACCCGCTTTTACTTCATCCTTAGGTGTCATACTCAATTTGAGTACACCTACTTCATCAGCAAAATAATCACTGCCCGATGCCACAAAGCGGATCTTATCCCCTTTTTTCAGTACTCCATTCAGAATACGGTAATACACAATAATGCCGCGGAAACTATTGAACACACTATCAAAGATCAAAGCCTGGAGGGGGGCGTCATAACTGCCTTCCGGCGCCGGTATCCTTTCAATGATGGCCTGTAATATTTCTTCGATACCAATGCCTGATTTGCCACTGGCCAGGAGAATGTCTTCCTGTTTACATCCGATCAAATCAATAATCTGATCGGTTACTTCCGGTATTTTGGCGCCATCCATATCAATTTTATTGATCACGGGAATGATCTCCAGATCGTTATCAATCGCCAGGTATAAATTACTGATGGTCTGTGCCTGTATACCCTGCGAAGCATCTACCAGTAATAAAGCGCCTTCGCAGGCCGCCAATGCCCTGCTCACTTCATAACTGAAGTCAACATGGCCGGGTGTATCAATGAGATTGAGAACATATTCCTGTCCCTTATAAACATAGTTGATCTGAATAGCGTGACTCTTAATCGTGATTCCTTTTTCACGTTCCAGATCCATATCATCCAATACCTGGTTCATCATATCTCTCGAACCGATGGTCTTGGTATGCTCCAATAATCTGTCGGCCAGGGTACTCTTACCATGATCAATATGTGCGATGATGCAGAAATTCCGGATATACTTCATAAGGGAGCAAAGATAAGTGTGAAGCATGAAGTAAGGAGTACGAATTTCACACCTGGCGAATCTGCGGCCTTCATGCTTATTTCAATGCATTGATGATCGCTACAAATTCATCCGCTATCAAAGAGGCGCCACCTACCAGGCCGCCATCTACATCAGGCTGACCTAATATTTCCACTGCATTCGCGGCTTTTACACTTCCGCCATATAAAATAGAGATGGTATCCGCTATAGCTGCTCCGTACTTAGCAGCCAGTTGGCTGCGAATAAAAGCATGCATTTCCTGCGCCTCCTCACTGCTGGCTGTTTTACCTGTACCGATGGCCCAGATGGGCTCGTAGGCAATCACTACTTTCTGTAACTGCTCCGCGGATAAATGATACAAAGATTCTTCCAGTTGTTTAGCTACATAGGCATTCTGCGTATTGGCTTCACGGATAGCTAAAGGCTCACCACAACAGAAAATGGGTAGTAATTGATACGCCGCCAGGCATATATCCACTTTATCGGCCAGTAACTGGTTACTCTCGTTAAAATATTCTCTTCTTTCTGAGTGACCTAATACAACATATTGAATGCCGAGCGACTGTAGCATTTCCACCGAAACTTCACCGGTATAGGCGCCACTTTTTTTACTGTAACAGTTTTGTGCGGCCACAAAAACATTTGCTTTACCTGCCAGTTTTTGTTGTGCCATGGCCAGGTAAGGGAAAGGAACTGCGAATACTGCCTGTTGATTTTCTTTTAAAAACCAGGGCTTACCAATGATGGCATCCAGTAAGGCTTCGCCCTGCTGAAGGGTTAAATTCATTTTCCAGTTAGCGGCTGCAATTTGTTTTCTCATTTGTATTCTCTCTTTTTAGAATTTCGATTTTGGTTGTTACAGATTACCGGATTATCTGATTGAGCAACAGTTTGCCCATCCCTATTCCGTTAATTCGCAAATATATATTGTAACACGGAAATCTCTGCCTCGCTCAATGAGTGGTCTTTTAATTTTTTCCAGTTACCAATATCTGCCAAAGCTTTTTCAAACACATACCTTGTACCATTTACGCCCCAACTGAAATTAGGTATGATGGTTGGCAATAATCCTACCCCAAATACATTACAGCAAATGCCTATCAATGTTCCCGTATTGATCGAAGAGTTAATGGCAGCATGCGAATAGTCGCCCATCATAATGCCACATTTTTGTCCAACAAAAACATATTTATTTGAATAGATATCCCAAATTTTTATGTTTCCTGCCGTATTCTTGATATTGCTGTTGGTACTGCCCGCGCCAAAATTACACCACTCACCCACTACCGAATCGCCCAAATAACCATCATGCGCTTTATTACTATACCCCATCATCACTGAATTTTTTATCTCACCACCACCCGTGCAGTAAGGCCCCAGTGTTGTTGCACCATATATCCTGCTGTTCATTTTAAGAACCGCATTTTCTCCCATTGCAAAAGGGCCTCTTATCACAGAGCCCTCCATAATTATGGCATTCTTACCAATATAGATAGGTCCTGTTCCCGCATTCAATGTGCAGTAGGATAGTTCTGCCCCCTCCTCAATAAAAATATGAGAAGGTACTGCCGCATTCACTGTTGAAGGCAGGGGTTGAGATATTCTTCCAGGGATAACCCAGTCATAATCCTGCCTAAGCATTGATTCATTCCACTGCATCATTTGCCAGGGATGCTCCAATCTGATTACGGGTTCATGATCTATGATATCCTTAAACAAATGAAAATAATCAGCAGCATTAAATGAGTGAAAATCAATTGTAGCTTTTCCGGCTATGATCCCTTTTTCATCTGCCAAACAGGAACCGGATTTTAGAGATAAGATATCGGCTACTAAATGTATATCAGGCACAACAGCGGCATCGATCCATAGGTGTTCTCCTTCTTCAGGTGCGGGATACAATACCTGCAGGTATTTATCGGTATGAACGTATACCGGATCCTGTGAAAAAAATCCCCATCTCTCCTTAACAGAACATATCCCAAAACGAATATCCGCTACCGCTTTTGTATAAGTGAAAGGTAACAGCGATCTGCGAAAAGCATTATCAAATAAGATGATAGCCATGACCGCAAAGTAACTGATAATTTGGGATGAGACCATCCCCCCTCTCCTCTTAACTAAAATTTGTTTCTTACCTTGCAGATGCAAACTATAAAAACGACCACTATGAGTCCTGGATACTTTTCTTATCCCATGCCTGTGAATGAACCCGTACTGCAATATGCACCGGGTAGCCCGGAAAGAGTTTCACTGAAAAAAATATTGGCTGAACTGAAGAAGAAGCCCATTGAAATACCCATGTATATTGGCGGGAAAGCAGTGAAATCAGGAAAAAAAATAGCAATTCATCCCCCGCATGAAATGGCACATACGCTTGGCTATTTTCATGCAGGTGAGGAAAAGCATGTTAACCTGGCTATTTCAGCGGCTTTGAAAGCAAAAGAGGCCTGGTCCGCTATGAGCTGGGAAAACAGGGCTCATATTTTTTTGAAAGCGGCGGATCTCCTGGCTACCAGGTATCGTTTTCATATTAATGGTACCACTATGCTCGGGCAAAGTAAAAATGCTTACCAGGCAGAAATAGACAGCGCCTGTGAACTGATCGATTTTTTACGGTTTAACGTTCACTTTTTAAGTGAGATTTATAAACAGCAACCCATCTCTTCTCCCGGCATGCATAACCGTCTTGAATGGCGCCCGCTGGAAGGATTCGTGCTGGCCATTACCCCTTTCAACTTTACTGCCATTGGTGGTAACCTGCCTGCCTCTGCCGCTATGTGCGGCAATACCGTAGTATGGAAACCCGCTAATACACAGATATACGCTGCTCAAATGTTTATGCGTATCCTGAAAGAAGCCGGACTGCCGGATGGCGTAATCAACCTTGTTTTTGTAGATGGGCCAACACTGGGCAAAGTTTGTTTTGCGCATAGAGAATTTGCCGGGGTACATTTTACCGGCTCAACAGGTGTGTTCAATCATATGTGGAAAGTGATAGGTGAGAATATAGGCAATTATCGTTCCTACCCAAGAATTGTAGGAGAAACCGGAGGAAAGGATTTTGTGATCGCGCACAAAAGCGCCCAGGTTGATGCTGTGGTTACTGCATTGGCAAGGGGTGCTTTTGAATACCAGGGACAAAAATGTTCCGCTGCTTCCAGGGCCTATATTCCCAGTAATATGGCGGCGGAAGTGAAAGCAAAACTGGTAGCTGCCGTCAAATCCATGAAAATGGGTACGGTGGAAGATTTCAGCAATTTTGTGAATGCGGTAATTGATGAAAAATCATTTAACAGCATCACCAAATATATTGACAGGGCCAAAAAAGACAAAAAAGCAGCCATTTGGGTGGGCGGAAACTACAGTAAAACAAAGGGCTATTTTATTGAGCCTACTGTAATCGAAGCAAAAGATCCGAAATATGTTACCATGTGCGAGGAAATTTTCGGGCCCGTACTTACCATCTATGTGTATGATGCCGATAAATTTGAAGAAACCCTTCATCTCCTGGATACCACCTCTTCTTATGCTTTAACGGGCGCGATACTGGCTCAGGACAGGGCTGCGGTAGAACTGGCCACCAATATACTCAGAAATGCGGCCGGCAATTTCTATATCAATGATAAACCCACAGGAGCCGTGGTAGGCCAGCAGCCTTTTGGCGGAGCAAGGGCATCGGGCACTAATGATAAAGCCGGCAGTATGCTGAATCTCTATCGCTGGCTAAGTGCCAGAACCATTAAAGAAACTTTTAATCCGCCGGTAGACTACGGATACCCTTTTTTACAGGAGGCCTAACTCCAAACTTCTAACTCCTAACTTCTAACTTTTCATCCTATATTTGCCCCTCTAAAATTTAGCTCATTTGGCAACGAAATTTTCAAAAGAAACCTACCTCTATTGGTACGAACTGATGCAGTTAATTCGCCAGTTCGAATTAAAGGCTGAAGAAATGTATAAAATGGCTGGAAAAATCCGTGGATTTTTTCATGCTTATATAGGTCAGGAAGCCATTGCAGCCGGCTGTATGACTGCAACAGCGCCTGATGATCCCTTTATTACGGCTTACCGCGACCATGGTTTGGGACTGGCCAAGGGTATGTCGCCAAACGCCTGTATGGCCGAACTGTATGGCAAGGCTACGGGTTGTTCCAAAGGGAAAGGCGGCAGTATGCACTTTTTTAGTCTGGAACATCGGTTTTTTGGCGGGCATGGTATAGTGGGCGCCCAGATAGGTACTGCTGCGGGATTGGGATTTGCCGAAAAATACAAAGGCACTAAAAATGTAGCCATTTGTTTTTTTGGCGATGGCGCCGCACGCCATGGTATCTTACACGAAACCTTTAACCTGGCCATGTTATGGAAACTACCGGTAATTTTTATTTGTGAAAACAA
>CAYHTC010000041.1:0-13668 GCA_964359445.1 uncultured Sediminibacterium sp.
CTACACTCGCTGGGACCGCCAGAAGTGGCCCATATCAGTAAGCTCGAAAAGATGAGTCACCACGATGTTTTAAAGGCCCTGCAGGAATCAGGACTAGACTCTTTACCCGGAGCGGGGGCCGAAATACTGGTGGATCGTGTACGAAGGCTGATATCAAAAGGCAAATGTGGGGCGGATGAGTGGCTGGCCATTATGCACGAGGCGCATAAACTCAATATTACCACCAGTGCCACCATGATGTTTGGTCATGTGGAGACGATTGAAGAACGTTTTATCCATCTAACACGCATAAGGGAAGTACAGAGCCGCAAACCGGCTGATGCCAGGGGTTTTCTGGCATTTATTCCATGGACTTTCCAGGATGCGGATACCTTACTGGCGCGTATCCGTGGCGTACATAATCTGACAACGCCTGATGAATACATACGCATGATTGCCATCAGCCGGATTATGTTACCGAATGTAAAAAATATTCAGGCCAGTTGGTTAACCGTAGGTAAACAAACAGCACAGATCTGTTTACACGCGGGCGCGAATGATTTTGGCAGTATTATGATTGAGGAGAATGTAGTAAGCGCAGCCGGCGCCCCACACCGGTTTACCTATAAAACCATGCAGGATGCTATCAGGGAAGCGGGTTTTGAGCCACAACTGAGAAACCAGCAGTATGAGTGGAGAACACTGCCCGAAACCATACAGGAGCAGGTAATCAATTATTGAACAGGGGGAACGGAAATAAGGAGTATTGGATGAAGAAGTAAAAAAGCACTGACACAGTAAAAATCCTGCATAAATTTATGCAGGATTTTTTTCTTTATACTGTAACAAAAAGACCTTTACGCCGTATAACTACTTTATAAGCCAAATTAGCTGAAGCCTTCCTGCTGTTTATGACTGAAAGAGAATACAACCAATGTGTGAATCAATATGCAGATAATGTGTATCGGTTCATCGTGAAAAATCTCCGCCATGAAGAGGATGCCAGGGATATTGTACAAACCACTTTTGAAAAATTATGGCGCAACAGGGAAGCAGTAGAAAACGAAAAATCAAAATCCTATCTTTTTACCGTTGCCTATAACCAGATGATAGACCATATCAGAAAGATGAAACGCATACAGTTAAAAGATGATTTTTCAGCAGACAGCAGAGCGCAGCAACCGGTAAATACCAACCTGAAGAAGACCCTGATGGAAGCGCTGAACAGGCTGAATGAAACACAGAAAAGCCTGGTAATGCTGAAAGATTACGAAGGGTACAGTTATGAAGAGATAGGTGAGATAATGGGACTGAATGGAAGCCAGGTAAAAGTTTACCTGCACCGGGCAAGGCTTATATTAAGAACTTATTTAGTAAGCCCTGAAAACCTGGGATAACCAATAATGCAATCATATTAATCATACCAAAAATCAGCGGAATCAACAATGCTTATTAACCAACATAATTACGGGGAGTTTTTCCTGCTGTATGTAGACGGGGAACTGTCTGCAGCAGATAAGCAAGCTGTTGAACAGTTTGCACAGGCAAATCCCGGCCTTGTTGATGAGTTGGAGATGCTAACGCAAATGAAGCTGCCTGATGAGGTATTTAGTTTTGATGATAAACACAGTCTTTACAGGTATGCCGCTAATGAAATTGGCCTTAACAACTATGAAGAACATTTTTTACTGTATGTAGACAATGAACTGGATGCGGATTCAAAAGAGAAAGTAGAAACCTTTGTTTTACAACATCCGGCTATACAGGAATCTTTTACCCTGCTCAAACAAACCCGTTTACAAGCCGAAACCATTGTTTTCCCTGATAAAGAATCACTGTACAAAAAAGAAACAAAAGTAAGACCGGTATTTTATTTGCAATGGGTGGCTGTTGCCGCGGCAGTTATCGGCATGGTAGTATTGGCCCGGACCCTTTTTCCTACTGAAACATCCAAACAAACTATCGCGAAACTATCGCCTGTCATCAAAGGCGCCAGTCAAAATAATACAGATGAGCCGGGGAATAGCCTGAATAGCAAGCCACAACCTCAGATCCTCACAGCAATGATTGCGGGAGGCAGTAAAACAGTTACTTCCAAAGAACCGATTACGGAAAAAGGTGTTATACAACCCAACCATACAGCAGTTAAAAAGCAGGAACCAACCAGCTTATTGGCAGTAAACACCCCCGTTACAAATAATTCAGTATTAAAGCGGGAAGCTATTGTTACCAACCCTGCTGAAGCAGCGGAACAAATACCCGCTACCCAACAACTTCCCCTTCGAAATAATACAATGATGCAGGCGGAGATGGTAAAACTGCCTGATTCCGAAGAAATGCATACTACCAACAACTTGGTACAGTCAACCATATATAAAGAACTGGATACAAACGATAATGACAAAAGTTTATACCTCGGTTCTATAGAGATTAATAAAGATAAACTTCGTGGTTTTTTCAGAAAAGCCGGCAGCCTTTTTCGCGGAAAGGCAAAGCAGGAAGATGAAAAAACAGAGCATACCAACCCGTCAAATACACGGACATTAAAATAATAAAAAATAAGTCAGCTATGAAACGCCTTGTATGTTTACTTGCCCTCGTATGGATAGGAGGCAAAGGAATTGCACAAACAGATAGTACCACTGCCAACACAGATACCGTGAAAGTGGGCAACTTCATCATCATCAAAAAAAATAAAGGCAATACGGTTACTGAAAATACAGACAGGCACCGGAATAACAGTTTTGAATTTAAAGTAGAGCGCCGTGCCAGAAAAAGGAGCAATATCAGTACAAATTGGTGGATTATGGACCTGGGCTTTGCGAATATGCGCGACCAGACGGATTATACCTCAGCCCAGGCCGGAAATTATTTAAAAGTATTGCGCCCCGCTGATGGAGCTGTAAATCAAAACAGTTTTAAACTGGTCAACGGCAAATCAAGTAACGTAAATATCTGGTTCTTTATGCAAAAACTGAATGTGAGCAAACATATTGTTAATCTAAAATATGGTCTGGGCCTTGAGATGTATAATTATCGTTTTGATACACGCCTGAGTTTCCGCAAAGACCCGGAACCTTATGCATTCAATGATTCGATTGGTTTTAGCAAAAACAAATTGTATGTAGCCTACCTGACAGTTCCTTTCATGATCAATTTCAATACTACGCCTGATAGTCGCAGGGGGCTTAGTTTCAGTGCAGGAATCAGTGCGGGATACCTGCTGAACAGCCTCAACAAACAGATCAGTGCCGGGCGGGGCAAACAAAAGATAAAAGGAGATTTTAATTTTGAACCCTGGCGCTTAGCTACTATTGCCGAAATAGGACTTGGTACTGTAAGATTATATGGCAGTTATAGTCTGAACCGTTTACAGAGAGACGTTACCCGTATAGAACAATATCCCTACACTGTTGGCATCCGCTTCAGTAACTGGTAAGCTACCCCCTTGTTTATTTCTCATGTTATATATTGCGCGCGCCCTTTTCTAAGGGGGCGCTTTCGTTTTGTAAAAATTATTCAACGCCGCCTCTTCGCTGCATCACTTGTACGCTCATTAACTTAATTTTTAGCTAATTAACCCTTACACAACATTTTGATAGAATAGTTTGCTGCAAAATCGGCATCCATGATCCCGGCAAAAATTAAAACACTTGTGTATTTGGCGCTGTTAGTATTATTTACTGTAACGAATACTTCATTCAAAAAAATAAGTTACCATACAACCACGAGAAATACCTACCAGGTAATTATTGTAAAAAGTAAATATGAATTACAGATTTACGATTCTACAGGCGAATGGATGGTTACTTATCCGGTGGTTTTCGGCAGTAATGATATGGGTGATAAAATGATGCAGGGCGACAAGCGAACACCGGAAGGCATTTTTCATATTCTTAACAAACGAAAGCATACTAAATGGAACAGCTTTATGCTGATTGATTATCCTAACCAGGAGAGCTATCAAAAATTCAATCAGCGTAAGTTACAGGGTATTATTCCTGCCGATGCGAAAATTGGCGGTGAAATAGGTATTCATGGCACCTGGCCGCATGAAGACCATGCCATTGACCAGTATCAAAACTGGACCGAAGGATGTATCAGTACCAAGAATATATATATTCAGGAATTATTCAGCATGCTGCCGGTAGGTACCATGGTAGAGATCAGGCATTAAATATTCCTTCCACATTCCCTGATAGTATGCCCGCAATTTATTTAATAATGCTCCCTCCAAAATAACCATGTAATACTTCGGGCAATTGTATGCCATCTGCTGTTTGATTATTTTCGAGCAAACAGGCAACAATTCTCGGCAGGGCCAATGAGCTTCCGTTCAGGGAATGCAATAATCGCGTTTTGCCGGATGCATCTTTATAGCGGCATTTCATGCGGTTAGTCTGGTAGCTTTCAAAATTGCTAACACTGCTCACTTCCAGCCAACGTTCCTGTGCGGCACTGAATACTTCAAAATCATAGGTGATGGCACTGGTAAAGCCCATATCGCCGCCGCACAATCGTAAAATACGATAAGGTAATCGCAGACTTTGGAGGAGTTCTTCTATATGAAGAACCATCTGATCCAACACCATATAACTTATTTCAGGTTCCACAATCTGAATAATTTCCACTTTATCAAACTGGTGAACACGGTTCAGTCCGCGTACATCTTTACCAAAACTACCCGCTTCTCTTCTGAAGCAGGGAGAATAAGCAGTCATTTTTATGGGTAACTCTTCCGCCCTTACAATCGTATCGCGGTAAATATTGGTAACGGGTACTTCGGCGGTAGGTATCAGGTAAAAATTATCTGCAGTGGCATGGTACATTTGCCCTTCTTTATCAGGCAACTGTCCTGTAGCGAATGCACTGGCCTCATTTACCAAAAAGGGAGGAATATATTCGGTATATCCTGCAGCCGTATTATAATCCAGGAAATACTGAACCAGGGCCCTTTGCAGTTTGGCGCCCTTTCCTTTATATAAAGGGAAACCGCTGCCCGTAATTTTGGCCCCGGTCTCAAAATCAATCATGTCATACTGTTTAATCAGGTCCCAATGTGGCACAGAACCCGCGGGGAGATTGGGCTTATCGCCCCCTTCCCTAACCACTATATTGTCTTCGGGGCTACATCCTTCAGGCACTTCAGCAGCCGGCAAATTGGGTAGTAATACAATTGTATCCAGCAATTGCTTTTCTACCTTCGCCATCTGTTCTTTCAATGGCTCAAGGCCGGCTTTCCAGTTGGCAACATCCAATTTGGCTGCTTCTGCCGCTTCCTTATTACCCTGCCCCATCAGTTTGCCTATTTCTTTAGAAGTTGCCTTCACTTTAGACTGGATAGTATCGAATTCAGCCTGCAGCCTTTTCCTGTCATCATCTAATGCAATGATAGTATCAACCAGTTCCGGTTGATTAAAATGCTTAATAGCCAGTCTTTTTTTAACGTCTGCTGTATTGTTGCGCAATACATTCACCTGTAACATATCAGTTCAATTTTGGGCAAAGATAACTTTTGCAGGGTGATGATAGCATGCTTCTGCTGTTTACCTTTGCAGCATTATGTTCATTTCAGACGATTTACAACAGAGATGGTGGGCGCTGGAGGCCAGGTTAATGGAGCGTTTTGGCAAAAAACCCGACCTTGAAGCCGTTTTATTCTTAATTGGCCTGCAGGAAACCGGATTTATACAGGAAAATATCTCCAAAGAACAGAAGCAGGACCTGATGCATGTGGCAGTTTGTAAAGTTCTTAGTCAAAGTGGCTATTATGCATTGGAAGGGAATGACGGCGATGGATGGCCCCATTACCAGCAAATAAAGGAATTACCCGTAATGGTTTTACCCGTACAGGAGAATTTTATCAAAGATCATGTGTTGTTATATTTTGAGCAGCAGGGATTTTAAGGGTTCCTCACAAATAATGTTATTCAATCATTTTTTATGCAATATTTGCAGTATTAAAATTTACACTTTATGAATTTCCCGGCAGATGTTCGCTACACCAAGGACCATGAATGGATCCGTTTAGAAGGCAATGTGGCTACTATTGGAATTACCGATTTTGCTCAGCATGAGTTGGGCGATATTGTTTATGTTGATATTAACACAACCGGAAAAAGCCTTGCAGCGGAAGAAGTGTTTGGTACGGTTGAAGCTGTTAAAACGGTAAGTGATTTATTCTTACCTGTCGCGGGCACAATAACCGGGTTGAACGCCTTACTCGAAAAACAGCCGGAACTCGTTAATACGGATCCTTATGGTGATGGCTGGATGATAAAATTAACCGTGGCTGATATTGCCGCAGTGGAAGCATTGATGACCAGTGAAGCATATAAGGCTTTGGTAGGATAACCCTTTCCCTAATTCTTTTTCATTTGACATTCATTCGTTTTATTCCGGCGATAGCCTGGTTTATCGTAAGCCTTATTGTATTGGGTTTACCTGGCTCATCTGTTCCCAAATATCCCTGGTTATCCGTTATTTATGCAGACAAATGGATACATATTACCCTATTCTTTATTTTAGTTTTTCTATTTGTCCGGCCCCTTAAAAAATCCACTCTCTCCCGCTATCAAAGAAAGAAATGGTTTTTAGTTCTCACTATTAGCGGAATAGCCTTTGGCGCTCTTATGGAGTTTGTGCAGGACAGATGGATCCCCAACCGGTCGTTTGAGCTATGGGATATTGCGGCAGACAGTGCCGGATGTTTAGCGGCTTATCTGTATAGTATCCGAAAATTTCTATGAGAGGATTTATAAAAAAATTGGTCCCGATAGAAATCGGGACCTCAACCAAAACTAACTGCTTATGAGAAAATTTTTAAACGTATGCTATGTTACAATAACGCAAACCCTATGCCATCGGTTACATCCTTTCTGTTAAACTTTTCTGAACAGATACCCGTTTATTTTTTTGCGTTGTATGCTGCGAAGTTCTTATTAAAAGATGAAATAAAATGTGAATGGTTTAACAACGAATTGTTAAACCATTTAATGACAGGATACCGCGGTTCCGGATGAGCCTGGAATAGAGGGACTGATATAAGGAATATTCAGACTGAGCCCCCGGAGAATGAGGAGGATACCCATTGCAAGCATCACAAAGGGAACTGCTTTTTTCATTGTGTTTCTTGCCCGGAGGCCGATCATTGATCCAAAAAATGAGAGTGCGAACATAGCCGGAAAAGTACCCGCCCCAAAAGCTGCCATAAAGACAACCCCACCCGTAATGGAACCTGCCGCCATGGCGCCTGTTACCGCAATATATACCATCCCGCAGGGAAGTAAACCATTTGCCGCACCCAATAAAAAGAGTCCGTATACATTTTTCTGCCGCATGAACTGCCTGATCACCTGTTGCAGTCTGGCTGTGGGTTTTTGCAGCCATCTGCCGGTCAACCATTTTTTACTTAAAAGGGATTGCAAAAGAATAACCAGCAACAGACTTCCCAATACAATAGAAAACCCTTTTTGAAAGCCGCCGAGATAAACCTGTCTGCCCACAAAACCAAACAGTAACCCCAGTAAAGCATACATAGTAACTCTTCCGGAATTATATAAGAAAATTCCAGGGGCCTTTTGTTTGGGGGCCAAAAAGTGAACCGGTAATGATAAAGCAATGGGGCCGCACATACCTACACAGTGAAAACTACTCACGGCGCCCAGTAAAAAGCCTGATATAATCAGTTGCCAAAACATATACTTATTTAACGGTCAGGTTTTGTTCATTGTAATAGGTATTACCGCCCGATTTCCAGGTAAGTTTTAATAAATAACTTCCCTTTGCTATCGTATTCTTTGGGATCATTTGCCTGCCTGACCCGTCTACCCGTAAGGCTAATTTCCTGTCTTTAGTTGCGTCGCTGCCGCAATACAACCAAATATCTCCCTCACTGGCGGTCCCTTTCATTTCTCCGGGTAGCTCAATTATCAATAAACCCGAATCCTGGCTAACAGTAACGCTGCCTATTTTACGCGCGTTATTGGCGCCATCGATTTTATCCTGGTAGCGCAATTCATCCTGATAATAGTCTTTGCTTACCAGCTCAAATTTTGTATTCACGGCTTTATACACCAGCGTGAATATCAACCCCGCAAACAAAAGAAATACAACTACCAGTTTATTACCCCAGCTCATACAGTATTGTTTAGAGGTTTACAATTTTAATGATCAGCAGGCCCCAGGAAATTGGTACTGAGGGAAGTGACCAGGATATCATTGCTATACAAATCCATTTTAATTTCGGTCTTCCTGTTGTGTATCCTGCTTTTAGGCAGTACCACAAAAAACGATCCGGAACCCAATCCTTCTTTTTCAACGGCGATATATGGTTTACCGATGATTTCTATTTTTCCGTCACCGTCTTTCAGGCGGATAGAAATTTTTTGCGGTTTAACTGTTTTATTAATCAATTTGATATTATAGAGATTAGACACGCTGTCTGAGCCACGCTCCTGGTATAAGATACCCGGTGTACGCATAATAGTTACATCTATATCCTTTCTCGAAAGAAGCAAAATTGTTAAAACGCCAAGAACCAGTGCACATAAGCCTGTATAAAATTTCATACGGGTGGTATACTTCAATGCCTCACCATTTGCAATAGAGTTTTCTGAAGCATACCGGATCAGACCACGTGGCCTGTTAAGTGAATCCATGATATGGTTACAGGCATCAATACAGGCAGTACAGCCGACACATTCCATTTGAACACCGTCCCGTATATCTATACCGGTAGGACAAACTTTTACGCAAAAATGGCAATCAATACAATCACCCAATACTTTATCCTGTTCTTTTTTGGCGTTGCCGCGGGGTTCCCCGCGTTTGTAATCATAGGCAACGATCATGGAGTTCTTATCAAGTAAGACGCTCTGCAGGCGGCCATAAGGGCAAACAACGGTACAAGCCTGTTCTCTGAAAAAAGCATATACAGCATAAAATACAGCGCTGAAAATAAGTATGGAAGTGAAGCCGGCAACATGTTGGGATACCGGTTCTGTCATAATTTTTTCAAGATCCCTGATACCTATAATATAAGCCAGAAAGAAATTAGCAATGATAAAGGAAAGCAAATAAAACAGGATATGTTTGGTGGCTATTTTGGTTATTTTACCAGTGGTCCAGGGGGCATTCTCTAATTGACGCTGGGCGGGTGCATCTCCTAAAATCAGGAATTCCACTTTACGGAACATCATTTCCATAAAATTGGTTTGTGGGCATGCCCAACCGCAAAACAGCCGTCCAAAAGCCGCAGTGAAAAGGATGATGAAGAAAACGAAGGTGATCATCGTAATCCCGAAAATGAAAAAATCCTGTGGCCAGAACGCCTTACTAAAGAGAATAAATTTACCTGCCGGCAGGTTAAACATAAATAAAGGCCTGCCATCAATATAAATGAATGGCAGGCCAAAGAATAAAATAAAGTAACCAATACTTAACCAGGTACGGATACTGTAAAATTTACCCTGGGGTTTATACGCATATATCCATTTTCTTTTTCCACTTTCATCAACCGTAGCTATCCTGTCACGAAATTCCTCTGTCAGCGGTTCATTGAAATGCTTAATCTCACTCATTATTATTTTTTCGTGCTGTCAGGGTTTTTACCTGTATCAACCATTTTCGCCGAATCTGCAGCGGCAGCGGGCGCATTTTCTTCATACAATACACCCTGGGGTTCTTTCCCTTGCGCCGGCCTGGTTCCAACCAGCGATTTCACATAGCTGGCTATTTGGGCAAGCTGTACCGGCGAATAGTCGTCTTTCCAGCTCTTCATGCCTTTTTCGGGCCAGCCGTATTTCAGGGTTTTGAATATATCTGTAATACTTCCCCCGTGAATCCAGAATTTGTCGGTCAGATTTGGACCAACCGAACCGCCACCGTCTGCCAGATGGCAGGCCATACAGGTGGTAGCAAATACTTTTTTACCGGCTTCAAGTGAAGCGGCATCTGTAAGGTAAGTTACTGTATTTTCATCAACTTTATTAGCCGACGTTTTCAGGTATTCTTCTTTGGCAATGGCTGCTTCGGTAAGTGAAATCTGCAATTCTTCACGGCTTAGCGGAGCTGTCTGCGCTATATGAAAACGCCACAGATAAATACCGGCAAACAAAATACAGAGATAAAATCCATACAACCACCATGGTGGAAGCCTGTTGTCTAATTCGCGGATACCATCATAGTCATGACCAAGATCGATATTAGCTTCTTCCTGAACAGGGCGTAAGCTATTCACTTTCTCCCACCACCATTTTCCCCAATCGAATGATTTTTTTGGCGTTGCCCCTTCAACTCCTGCTATAATGGCCGCTTCTTTGGCCAATAACCGCTTTAAATTGAACAGCAGAACCAGCAGTATAACCACTTCAAGCAGTATAACGGAAAGCAAAGTATAGAATGATGTGGCAGACAAGCCACTATAGTCCGAAACAGGTGTTGCTGTTACAACCGGTGGTATTACCTGGGCAAAGCCGGCAGTTCCTAACAGGCAGAAGACTATCACAGATACTATTTTGCCGCTATTATTATCTGCCTGGTTCTTTTTAGCGCCTTTGTATCGTTGTGTGTATAATTCCGCGGCGCCGGTTACTACATTGGCCAATAAAATGATCGCCAATAATAAGGCAACGATAATTGCCACTAATACCTGTGCAAGTGTATTTGACAATTCCGAAGGTACTGGAGGGCCGGCAGCAAAGGCTCCCAGCGGGAATGAACAAACTACTGTTGCGATTACTGCCATCAGCAATCCATTGTGTTTTTTCAGGGAAGCTATTTTCATGAGCATATTTTTATTGTTTTTTACCATCCCCCTGTTTATTGGGGCAGGCTATAAAATTTGCCATCCGCTACCATCACAATTAATAAGTACTTAGTATGATAGTTAATTCAATTATCTAATGGTAACCGGCTGATTTCTTCAATCATTTTTTTATCCGCTTTCAGGGCCCATATTCCCATCACTATAAATACTACAAAGAAGATGGAAAAAGAACTGAGCGCATAAATATCAACGTTGGTTATCTTTTCTAAATAGTTAATGAATTTCATGCGATTGTATTTATTTTATCTGAGCCATTTCAATTATTGATACCTGCGTTTATTTGGTTGATTGCAGCGCATCCATAGCAGCCTGCAATTTAATATCTGTACCCACTCTTTGCAGGTAAGCGATTAAAGCAATGATCTCTTTGTTAGCCGGTGTATTTATTTTGTCTGCCTTTAGCCGGTCACGAACCGCATTAGCCTGTGCCATAAGGTCTGTATTGGCTTTTTGATCAAAACCTTCCGGATAGGGTACACCCATGGTTTGCATGGCCCTGATTTTAGCAGGCGTTGACGCGGTATCAATCGGATCATCATGCATCCATGCATAAGAAGGCATAATGGATCCCGGACTCATGCTTTGCGGTTCTAACATGTGATTGTAATGCCAGCTATCCGGATATTTACCGCCGATTCTGGCCAGATCCGGACCGGTTCTTTTACTACCCCACTGGAACGGATGGTCATACACAAACTCACCGGCCTTACTGTATTCTCCATAACGGGCCACTTCATCGCGGAAGGGGCGAACCATTTGAGAGTGACAAACATAACAGCCTTCACGGATATAAATATCTCTTCCCTGCAATTCAAGCGGGGTATAGGGTTTTACGGCAGTGATGGTAGGAATATTACTTTTGATCAGAAAGGTAGGAATCAGCTCTATGGCGCCACCGATGGCTACCAAAACCAGACTGAGCACCAGCATCTGTATGGGCCTTCTTTCAATCCACCTATGCCAGTACTGCCTGCCATGTGGTTGAATGTCTTTGGATAAGGCAGGAGCTTCGGCTGCTTCATTGGCAATCAAATTACCCGATTTCACCGTTTTCACGATATTATATACCATAATGAAAACACCTGACAGGTAAAGAAGGCCACCAATACTCCTCGTTACATACATTGGAATAATATGTGTCACTGTTTCAAGAAACTGGTATTTCAGGGTACCCTCTTCAGTAAACTGTTTCCACATCATGGCCTGGGTAAAACCTGCCCAGTACATTGGGATGGCATACAATACAATACCAATAGTACCAATCCAGAAATGCGTGGTCGCTAATTTTTTTGAATATAAAGGAGTATTGAATATTTTAGGAATGATCCAGTAAAGGATACCGAATGTAAGGAACCCGTTCCAGCCCAATGCCCCTACGTGTACGTGTGCAATGGTCCAGTCTGTGAAATGCGAAATGGCATTCACACTTTTCAGGCTCAGCATAGGACCTTCAAAAGTGGCCATACCGTAACAGGTAATGGCTACCACCATGAATTTAAGAATAGGATCTTCCCTTACTTTATCCCATGCACCCCGTAAAGTAAATAAACCATTAAGCATACCACCCCAGGATGGCGCTATCAGCATGATACTGAATACCACTCCCAGACTTTGTGCCCAATCCGGTAAAGCTGTATATAACAGGTGGTGCGGACCGGCCCAGATATATATGAATATCAATGCCCAGAAGTGTATGATGGATAAGCGGTAACTATATACGGGACGATTTGCCGCCTTAGGCAGAAAATAATACATGATACCCAGGTAGGGTGTGGTTAAGAAAAAGGCAACAGCATTATGCCAATACCACCATTGTACCAATGCATCCTGCACACCTGCATACCAGCTATAACTTTTAAAAAGGGAAACCGGAATCTCAAATGAGTTAACGATATGCAGCATGGCAACAGTAACCCAGGTGGCAATGTAAAACCAGATGGCTACATATAAATGACTCTCTCTTCTTGTAAGGATGGTGCCAAACATATTGATACCAAATACTACCCAAACCAGGGTGATGGCAATATCAATAGGCCACTCAAGTTCCGCATATTCTTTACCGGTTGTATAACCCATTAGTAAAGTAACCGCGGCAGCAACTATAATCAGTTGCCATATCCAGAAATGGATCTTACCCAGTACATCACTGAACATTCTTGCTTTACATAAACGCTGTAAAGAATAATAGACGCCCATAAAAATACCATTGCCAACAAATGCAAAAATCACAGCATTTGTATGCAGGGGTCTGACCCTCCCGAAAGTGGTCATGGGAAAGCCGAAATTAGCTGCCGGCAGGTACACCTGAACAGCGGCCAGCAAACCCACCAACATGCCTACCACCCCCCACACAATAGTGGCGTACGCGAAAAGCTTGACAATTTTGTTATCGTAATAAAATTTTTCTACTTGCATCAGTTTGGTTTGAAGTATAGAAATATTGATTTAATGGCTATATAAAGTACCGGGGGGTATCTTATTTACTTTCTATCTTATTTACTTTCTGCCTGTTTGACTGAAACAGGTTCATTTTTCCGGACGGGTTGGTCATCAAATAATATCCGGACTGCAGGAGAAAAATCATCCCTGAACTGGCCGGTTTTGACGCTCCAGATAAAAGCGAGCAGAAAAAGCGATGCTACAGAGATACTGGCAATCAATAACAGGATGATAACACTCATGGCAGTTTATAAATTAGACTGGGTAAAAATAGAAATGTGCCCCCCTTTAGTCTATGATTTTGCTCAATGGGGCGCATGACATTTATCATGTTTTGTTAAAATTAAGTTACTTTATTTGTAATCTGGCACTAAAATAATTGCTTAATCCAAAAGTAATCAGCAGGATACTGATACTGCTGC
>CAYHTC010000042.1:0-4198 GCA_964359445.1 uncultured Sediminibacterium sp.
GATCCATTTTTGTAGCCATCATGAAAGCCAGTGAAAAGGCACACAGTGAAGAAAGCACATTAAAGAAGATAGCCGCTTTCAACCATAAATGACTGATACTTTTTAAACGCAGTCTGTTTAGATCCTTCCAATACATAACGGCAAATACATAGGAAGTGAAAATGGAAAGAGTGGAAAAACTGATCGACCATATACCATAACCCTGTATTGGAAAACTAATCAGCATGCCATATGCTGTTAAGAGATTTGCATACAATAAAAAACGGTATCTCCGGAAAACATCGTCTTGTCTGTGCAGGGAAAGGTATTGAGCCAGTAAAACCATCAACGTATGCGTTATCCAGCCGGCAAAGGCAAAATGAGAATGGCTATGCAGCAAATGTTTCTGATCAATAAAGGGAAGTGAAAAAGCGATCTTATATCGTAGTATAACACCAATTAGAGAAACCAACAATAAATTAAAAAATGAAATTTTCAGCCAATTACACAGGGGAGACCGCATATCCGTTGTTTATGCGCAAAATAAGGCAGATGAACTGAGGGGTTATATGATTGCGATCATATACTAGCGGTATACCTTCCCCTTAGCGATAACTAGCTCACCCTTTTTATGCATATTTCGCATGGCTCTTATCACCGTTTCTACCCGCAGACCTGTCATATCGGCAATTTGCTGACGGGTAAGTTGTAACTGATTGCATTCCGGGCAAAAATTTTTGTTTTCCGATTTTAAATAATTAAGCAGAGTCGCTATCCTGGCTTCGGGGGCGTGAAGGGCAAGCGATTTTAATAATAAAAATTTAAACCGTACCCTCTTCGCTAATAATTGACAGAATGAAAAATGTAATTCCGGATTTTCTTTAAGCAGTTGTAAAAAAGAGGATTTGTGAAGCCTGAGAATAATCGACTGAACATCTGCAATAGCTGTTGCGGCATAAGGGCCGTTATCGAATAATGGTATTTCGCCAAAACACTCGCCCGGATCAATGATGGTTTGTATAAACTCATTTCCTTCATCATCAATGTTTACCCACCTGATTCTGCCGGATACCAATTGGTGATAAAACTGACACTGTGCCGCTTCTGTAAAAATAGTTTCGCCGGCGCTAAGCTTTTTATAAGCGGCACCACAGGCTAACAGCAGATCAATATCAATCATCATACTTACTTATTTACTGGGTAAACCTCAAAACTATCCTTCCGGCCAGCTTCGACAGATGATCTCCGTCAGTAAGATATATGATTTAAATCATCTTTTAAAGAATGGTTTAATAAATTACCGGCAGGGAGTGGATTTGATTATCTTTGATTATTCCATGCTGTAAACAGAAGTTGTATGATTGAACGCATAAAATGATAATGATAGCGTGTCTAATCTTGTACCTGTAATTACCAAATCCCAAAATTTAATTAGTATGAAAAAATTTATCCCGGTATGTATTGTACTCATGGCCATGTATGCTTGCGGCAATCAGAACGGAACTACGGCAAGCAGTTCTGTAACAGATGAAAAAAAGGAAGAAGGTGGAAACCCCTCCTATGATCCCAACAGGGGAGAAGGAAAATTTAAGTCGGTAGAAATAAGCGGAAAGCTGGATGATGCAATGGCAGAAAGCGGCAATAAAGTGTATAGTGTGAAATGCAGTAGTTGTCATAAAATAACTGAGGAAAAATTAGTTGGACCAGGCTGGAAAGGGGTTACCTCAAAATATACTGCACCCTGGATAATGAATTTTATTACCAATACGGATGAAATGATCACTAAAGATCCAAGGGCCCAGGCCCAATTGGAAATATGCCTGGTGCGTATGCCTAACCAAAATTTGACCGATACCGATGCCAGGCAATTGTATGAGTTCATGAGAAAAAATGATGGCGTTAAATAACATCTTATTATGTCATAATGAGTACCAATGGTTTTTATCCAAAACATGAAACCTTCTAAACCTTTATATATGCAAAAAAATAAATATAATGCGATAGCCATGGCGTCTTTCGTATTATTGCTGGGTATGCTTTCCTGCAAACCCAAAAACGCCGGTAATGCAGTTACTGCCGATGCTGCTGCGAAAGCATATGTGGCTCCGGGCAAATATGACGAGTATTACAATTTTGTTTCAGGTGGTTTTAGCGGACAGATGGCTGTGTATGGGTTGCCAAGCGGCAGGTTGTTGCGGGTAATCCCGGCTTTTTCAGTTGATCCTGAAAAAGGGTACGGTTACAGCGAGGAAACCAAACCCATGTTAAATACATCGCATGGATTTGTTCCATGGGATGATTTGCACCATCCGGAAATGTCGCAAACAAACGGCGAAATAGACGGACGTTGGGTTTTTGGTAATGCCAACAATACCCCCCGTGTGGCTCGTATTGACCTGACTACTTTTCGTACTGCGGAAATTATTGAATTGCCGAATAGTGCAGGAAATCACTCGTCTCCTTTTATTACGGAAAATACAGAATATGTAGTGGCGGGTACCCGTTTTAGTGTACCCCCTGATAATGCTAACGGAGATGTGCCCATTAATACCTACAAGCAAAATTTTAAAGGAACACTGAGTTTTATCAGTGTTGGTAAAACCGATGGCAAAATGGATATTGCCTTCCAGATACAGTGCCCCGGCGTTAATTTTGATCTGAGTCATGCTGGTAAAGGCAAGTCGCACGGATGGTTCTTCTTTAGCTGTTATAATACAGAACAGGCAAATACCCTGCTTGAAGTAAATGCATCGCAGCGTGATAAGGATTTTATCATGGCTGTGAACTGGAAAAAAGCGGAAGAATACCTGAAGGCGGGAAAAGGAAGAAAACAGTCGGTAAAATACGCCAGTAACCGGTATAACGAAAAAACGCATACAGCCACTTCTACTATTAAAACGGAAGTAATTGTATTAGACTCAAAAGAGTTGAAAGATATCTGTTACATGATACCCTGCCCTAAATCGCCCCATGGATGTGACGTTGACCCAACAGGCGAATATATAGTAGGGAGCGGTAAACTGGCTGCCTTAATTCCTGTGTTCAGTTTTGATAAAATGATAAAAGCGATTGCCGCCAAAGATTATATAGGGGATTATGAAGGTATCCCTGTTATTAAATATGAATCTGCCTTGTATGGAGAGGTAAAGAAACCGGGCCTTGGACCATTGCATACAGAATTTGATGGTAAGGGTAACGCGTATACTTCTTTTTTCGTATCCAGTGAAGTGGTCAAATGGAATATAAAGGACCTGAAAGTATTGGATCGCGCATCAACCTATTACTCTGTGGGACATCTTTGTATACCTGGTGGCGACAGCAAAAAGCCTTCTCCCAAATACCTGATCGCATATAATAAAATAACAAAAGACCGCTTTCTGCCAACCGGTCCTGAACTGGCTCAAAGCGCTCAGTTATATGATATCAGTGGTGATAAAATGCAGTTGATACTTGATTTTCCAACCATTGGGGAACCTCACTATGCGCAGGCTGTGCAGGCAGATGTGGTACGCAAAAACTCCCTGAAGTTTTATAAGCTTGAAGAGAATGCCAATAAATATGTTTCGAAGGGTGAAGGAACTACCAAAGTAGTTAGAGAAGGTAATAAAGTACATGTTTACATGACTGCGATCCGTTCTCACTTTTCTCCGGATAATATAGAAGGAATAAAACTGGGTGATGAAGTGTATTTCCATGTTACCAATCTTGAACAGGATTGGGATACACCACATGGTTTTGCGGTAAAGGGTGCGGTAAATGCCGAATTGTTGGTTATGCCAGGAGAAACCCAGACATTAAAATGGGTGCCGGAAAGAGTTGGGATGTACCCGATGTACTGTACCGATTTCTGTAGCGCCCTCCACCAGGAAATGCAGGGATATGTTAGGGTTTCACCTGCAGGAAGTAATGTGCCGTTAACCTTTAGTTTGGGTACTAATTTGCCCAAAGCAGGGCCCGAAGTAAAAAAATAAATATTTCACCTGTAATCTTATAGAAAAAAAAGTGATGTTAATGCCGGTTGGGTAAACCAGAACTGAGAATGGTTCTGGTTTTTGCCCAACCAGCGTTTTCTGTTGTTAACGGTTCCGGAATTAATTATTAATACCTGGCTATGATGAGTACTAATCGATTGAAAAATACATCCAGGATACTGCTGTTTTTGTGTGGTGTAGGCTTAATAGCTGTATTATTCGTTCCCATGTGGCGAATTGAATTAAAT
>CAYHTC010000042.1:4208-13650 GCA_964359445.1 uncultured Sediminibacterium sp.
TTAAATGCCCCGCAATACCCTGAAGGTCTGATGCTGATGATTTATGCGAATAAACTTGGTGGTAATGTAGACATTATTAATGGACTGAATCATTATATTGGTATGAAAACGCTACACGAAAAAGATTTTGTAGAGTTTACTATTTACCTGGTATCATTATTTCTTTCAGTATTGCTTTTGTACTCACAGCTTTGATAGGGAAAAGAAAAATAATGAATATCCTGTTTTCGCTGTTTATAAGTTTTGGGGTAATTGCTATGATTGATTTCTGGAAATGGGAATACCGGTATGGGCATGATTTAAACCCGGATGCAGCCATTAAGATACCGGGAATGGCCTACCAGCCACCATTAATAGGCTTTAAACAGTTACTCAATTTTGGCGCCTATTCTGTTCCGGATATTGGCGGATGGATTTTTATAGCGGTAGGGGCAGTGTTACTTTTTTTGGTGATAATGGAGAGAAAAAGTTATGTCAAATCACTCAAAATCAATAAATCAGCCAATCTTCTCTTTTTAGTCATTTTTACAGGGCTATTTAACAGTTGCAGTACAGAACCTGATATGATTAAATTCGGGAAGGACAACTGTTATTTCTGTAAAATGACGATTAGTGATAACCGTTTTGGAGCAGAACTCGTTACAAAAAAAGGAAAAGTATACAAATTTGATGACGGGCAATGCCTGTTGGCTTTTAAGTCTGCTTTGGTAGTACCTGAAAATGACATTTCCGATGTATACTTTATTGATTTTAACGGTGAGCATTCACTTATCAATGTGCAAAAAGCTTTTTTACTGAAAAGTGAGTTGTTTAAAAGCCCGATGGGTGGCAATATTGCTGCGTTTAGTATACAGGACAGTATGCAGAAAATTGCTATGCAATACCATGCTATAGCTGTTTCATGGGATCAATTGAACAAATGAAATACGGTATTTTCATATTTTCAGTATTTGTTTGTTGTCAGTTTGTTATGGCCAATACATGGCATGTTGGGAAAGGCAAAAAATTCAGTTCTGTAAACGCTGCTATCCGGGCATCGGCCAATGGGGATACTATTCTGGTATATGCCGGAACCTACTATGAAAAAAATATAGTCGTTAATAAAAAACTACTGCTGAAGGGGATAGGTCACCCGGTATTGGATGGCGAAAAAAAATATGAAGTAATCTCTGTAAAAGCGAATGGATCGGTCATTGATGGTTTTACTATTGTGCATTCCGGGGTTTCAAGTATTGAGGATATGGGGGGGATTAAAATCTATGACAGCAGGGATGTGGTGATTCAAAATAATATTCTCGAAGACACTTTTTTTGGTATCTATGTTCAGTACGGAAAAAACTGCACGGTACAAAACAATCAACTTGTTTCTTATAACCTTGAAGAACAGCAAAGCGGCAATGGTATTCATTGCTGGAAAAGTGACAGCCTGCGTATTATTGGTAATAGAATTACCGGCCACAGGGATGGTATATATTTTGAATTTGTAACGAACTCCGTTATTTGGCTCAATACTTCTTTTAAGAATATCCGGTATGGTCTGCATTTTATGTTTTCGCATAATGATGCTTATATAGCGAATAATTTCCGCAATAACGGTGCCGGGGTAGCGGTGATGTTCTCCCACGGTGTTAAAATGTATAGCAATGTATTTGAGGAAAACTGGGGCGATGCCGCGTATGGGTTATTATTAAAAGAAATTTCGGACAGTTATATTGATGGAAATACTTTTATAAAGAATACAAGTGGCATTTATATGGAAGGGGCCAGCCGTATTCACATGCAAAAAAATCTTTTTAAAAATAATGGATGGGGTATGAAAATACAGGCAAGCTGTATGGATATTGAAGTAACGCTGAATAATTTTATTGGGAATACTTTTGACGTAAGCACCAATGGCTCCTTAGTGTTGAATTCATTTAACAGTAACTATTGGGACAAATATGACGGCTATGATCTGGATAAGGATAAAATTGGAGACGTTCCATACAGGCCGGTAAGTATGTATTCTATGATTGTTGAAAAAAATCCGCCGGCTATGCTTTTATTCAGAAGTTTTATTACTTCTTTATTAGACAAAACGGAAAAAGTGATACCCAGTCTGACACCTGAAGGATTAAAGGATAATTCACCCATGATGAAACGCTTGTTTTAATAGGAATACCAGTTAAAAAAATGATATGATTATTGCAAGTAATGTTACTAAACAATTCGGCAGGTTGAAAGCGCTTGATAATGTATCTGTTACTTGCAATAAAGGAGAATGTATTGCTTTGATAGGTCCTAACGGGAGCGGTAAAACCACACTGATCAAAAGCATACTTGGTATGGTAGTGCCCGATAGTGGCTTTATAACCTTTAATGGAAACAATATTTTGCATAGCTGGCAGTACAGAAACCAGATAGGGTATATGCCCCAAATCGGTCGCTACCCTGAGAATATGACTATTGGTGATGTGCTGGATATGATGAAGGATATCAGAGGACACGAAGATTTGCTGGATGAAGAATTGATTCATGCATTCGGCCTGGATAAACTGATGCAAAAAAGAATGAGAACCTTATCCGGCGGAACCCGGCAAAAAGTAAGCGCCTCGCTCGCCTTTTTATTTGATCCGGAAGTATTAATTCTGGATGAGCCCACGGCAGGATTGGATCCTGTTGCTTCTGAAACCTTAAAGGATAAAATTATTTCACAAAAAGAAAAGGGAAAATTGATTTTGATAACTTCTCATGTATTGAGTGAGCTGGATGATCTGGTAACGCAAATCATTTATATGCAGGAGGGGAAACTCCGTTTTCATAAAAGTATTGAAGCCTTACGGTCAGATACCGGGGAAGAAAAATTAGCAAAAGCCATTGCCAGTGTTATGATAAAAGCAGAAGTATGAATAAGATCATTAAATATGTAATGACGGATATTCTGAGAAACCGGATTATATTGGTCTATACCATTTTTTTATTGGTAACCTCATTCAGTGTATTTAGCCTGGAAGATAGTGACAGTAAGGGATTATTGAGTTTATTGAATATTATTCTTCTTATAGTACCATTGGTAAGTATCGTTTTTTCAACGATCTATGTTTATAACAGCGCAGAATTCATAGAGTTATTGGTGAGCCAGCCATTGAAACGAAAATCAATATGGCTTAGCTTGTTTACCGGGTTGGCCGGGTCTCTTTCGATTGCCTTTTTAATAGGTACGGGGATACCCGTTTTGATATACCAGTTCAATGTAGTAGGATATATGATGGTTGGGGCAGGCATATTATTAAGTATCATTTTTGTTGCCATTGCTATGTTGGCTGCCGTGCAAACAAGGGATAAGGCCAAGGGGATAGGCGTTGCCATTTTACTCTGGTTGTATTTTTCTATACTTTTTGATGGGTTAGTATTGTTCCTGCTTTTTCAGTTTGCAGATTACCCGTTGGAGAAAGCAATGATCGGAATAAGTACACTTAACCCAATTGATCTGTCGCGTATCATGATTTTATTACATATGGATGTATCCGCCATGATGGGATATACCGGAGCGGTATTTAAAGACTTTTTTGGTACGGTTACGGGGATAACGATTTCCTTTACAGTTTTGTTACTATGGGGTATACTGCCGGTTTGGCTGGCTACAAGCAAATTTAACCATAAAGATCTGTAGCGGTAAATCATTGACATTTAAACACTATTATTTGAAATGAACCCGAATGCGAATGATTCCCGGTCCGGATGATTATTTGGCGAATTCCCCCTAATTATCCGGGGTACTGAAAAATATAAAATACGCACATGAAAAAGGACATTGAGAACAGAGCTGATATTGAGGTGTTGATTAATAACTTTTACAGTGCTGTGAGGGCAGACGATGTGATAGGTTTTATCTTTAACGATATTGTAAAAATGAATTGGGAAAAGCATTTGCCGTTGATGTGCGACTTCTGGGAAAATGCATTATTTTATACGGGTACCTATTCAGGAAATCCCATGACTCTTCACAAACACCTCCATCATATCAGGCCATTGGATAATAAACATTTTGATCAATGGGTTTTGCTGTTCAAACAATGTGTTGATGAACTGTTTGAAGGAGAAAAAGCCACTCTTGCCAAACAACGGGCCACCAGTATCGCCTCAATACTGGAATCTAATATTATTCAATACCGGGCAGAACATAAAACGCTGTAACCATGATTACAGATGGTGCCTCCAAAAAGCATAGACAATGATATCTATGCTTTCACGCTTAAATTTTGCGCTATTCGGGTTATTTTTTTACCGGAGGAGGAAGTAGTACCCCATCAATTACATGAATGATTCCGTTTGAAGCCGGGATGGAGGCAATGATGGTAGCGGTTCCGTTTAACAGGATCTTTCCATCTTTCCTGGTTACCGTAATATTACTTCCATTTACCTGTCCGAGTGATTGTCCATCCTGTAATGCTTCAGCCTTATATACGCCAACTGAAACATGGTATTGAAGAATATCAGTCAGATCTTCTTTTTTTTCAGGTTTTAATAAGCCATCAACCGTACCGGCAGGCAATTTGTCAAAAGCCGCATTGGTAGGCGCAAATACAGTGAAAGGGCCTGCATTACTTAAAGCATCTACCAATTCTGCCGCTTTTATTGCCGCAACCAGGGTTGTGTGGTCTTTACTGCCAATGGCTACCTGTACCACATTCTTTTGTGAAGCATCGTCCTGTACACCGGATTGTCCACTTGTTATTTCAGTTGAAACCGCTGCAGAACCTGAATTTGCTTCGGGCTTGTTTTCACAGCTTTGCAGAAAGCCGAAACAACAGCCTGCAAAAACAATAAGTAACTTTTTCATATATTTATTTTTAATGATTTTTTTGCTGCATGGCATTCGCTGTATAATCAACCAGGTTGGGGATCATCGGTTGATTACGGCTCATTGCATAGCAGCAAAATTTGAGTGTAAGATATAGTAGTAAAACTATTCCTTGATTAACTATAGAATTGTGATTTGAATCATAAAAGCCAAAACAAAGCTATAATATCATCTAATATCAACTGCCAGATCAGTTACCATCGTCAGGTATGATATCTTCCGCTCTGAAAGAATCATTCGATGGGGCAACATAGATGGTTTGATGATAAAATTTGGTAGAAGGTTTTACCTCATTCAGTTTCTCCTGGAAGATGGCGATGTAATTATTGTCTTTATTGTTCTTATTAAACACATCTTTTAATTGTGCGAACAGGTCGGAGGAACTGGCTTCAAATACAGAAGTTTCCAGGCTGAGCAATTTGATATTTGCTTCTACAAACTGGTTCATTTCTGTACTGATAATGGTACAATGAATATTACCCTTTACAATTGAATCTTTACAAAGATTTACGCGCAGGCTGTATACTGAACCTTCAAATTCACCTTCTATCTTAATATCATTGCAAATAATTACACCCTTAATAATACCGGTAGGGGTTATATGAATTGTTTTTTTGCTGTACAATACACCATTGAAATTGCCATCCAGAACAATATCATTCTCAGAATCCAGTACCCCGGAAATATTCGTGGAACTGGTGATAAACAACTGCTTTTCATCATTAGAACCTTGTGTAGAAAAACTTGAATTCGGATCGTGCAGTAACTGTTCCCTGAACTTATTCATGAGTTAAAATTTAAATATTGAAATGCAAGTGAAATATTGAGATGGAAAAGTTAATAATTTTTGGCAATATATTTGACAAAGACGGTTATTTTTTTATGAATTTTCGAAACCTTCGGTAGTTTTTGTGAAAAATGTTCAATATTAGCTATATTGAACCTCCTTACCGGATCCAAATTTATCCTATGCTATTTAAAAAAGCCAAAGAGCCAACTGAAATGTTACCGGCAGTACAGGTAGTTTCCGGCGGTGTTTATTTTGGTATCATCAAAACAACCTCGCCTATCCGGATTGAAGGCGACTTTAAAGGAATTATTTTTTGTACCAATAAAGTGATTATTGATAAAAAGGCTTCTGTGAACGGAGATATTCTTTGTCATGATATAGTGATTGGCGGAACGATAGAAGGGAACGTTATCTGCAAAAATAAATGTTTCCTGAATGAAGATGCCATTGTAAACGGTATTGTAAGGACCTCTAAATTTGAGAATGGCGAAAACAGTTCAGTTACCGGGCCTGTTTATGTGAACAAAGAGAATGCCAATATTGATGTGGATGAATATTATGAACTCTTTAATAAAAAAGAGACATTGGAGAAGATCAAAGCGGAATATTTTTCGCTACCGCAGAAACTGATTTTGATTACCTGAGTGTGTTATTGGCACTTTTTCGGCGCAGATTCACAGATTAGTACAGGTGTATACGCTGTAAATTTGTGAATCTGTGGCGTTTTATAACCTTCCATATCACAGTTAATTAGGCAGAAAAGGATATTTTTGCCACTCTTATCCTAAAAACATCAACGAAGGCAATGAAGGCGAAGCTGCAGCAACTGGCTGAACAATTAGAAGGTGATTTGTATTTTGATACCACTATCAGAACCTTATATGCAACAGATGCCTCTGCTTATCGCGAAATGCCATTGGCTGTGGCCATTCCAGTATCCGATGCTGATATTCTGAAACTGATCAAATTCGCCAGGGCCAATCAAACTTCCCTGATTCCCCGCACAGCAGGTACCTCCTTAGCCGGCCAGGTTGTTGGGAAAGGAATAATTGCAGACGTGTCAAAACATTTTACACAAATACTGGAACTGAATACCGAAGAAAGATGGGTTCGTGTTCAGCCTGGTGTGATCCGGGATGAACTCAATTTGTTCCTGAAACCGTATGGTCTGTTATTTGGCCCGGAAACCTCTACCGCTAACCGTGCCATGATGGGTGGTATGGTAGGTAATAATTCCTGTGGTTCCAATTCAGTAGTTTACCGGAGTACCCGTGAACACCTGCTCGAAGTAAAAGCCTTTTTAAGCGATGGTTCTGAAGCCATATTTTGTTCCCTGTCTACAGATGATTTTCATGCCAAATGCGAACCGGATAATCTGGAAGGGACTATTTATAAAAATATCCGCACCCTTTTAAGTAATTATGATAACCAGGTTGAGATTAAAAAAGAATTTCCGAAACAGTCTGTGGAAAGAAGAAATACAGGCTATGCCATTGACCTGCTGGTAAATATGGCTCCTTTTACAGCAGGTGGAGATGATTTTAATTTTTGTTCTTTGATTGCCGGTTCAGAAGGAACACTTGCCTTTATTACAGAGATCAAATTAGGGCTGGTACCACTGCCTCCTAAAGAGAGTGGCTTATTATGTGTGCATTTCAATTCCATTGATGAATCATTGCGCGCCAACCTGATTGGTTTAAAATACCATCCCCGCGCCAGTGAATTAATCGATCACTATATTTTAGAATGTACCAAAGGAAATATAGAACAAAGTAAAAATCGTTTTTTTGTTCAGGGTAATCCCGGAGCCATTTTGGTTATTGAATTTGCCGCCGCAACACGCGAAGAAATACTGGTGGTTACGCAACAGGTAGAAGCTGAGATGCGTGCAGCGGGATTGGGGTATCATTTTCCTGTATTATTTGGTGATGATACCAAAAAAATATGGACACTGCGTAAAGCCGGACTCGGCTTATTGGGTAATTTGCCAGGCAACGAAAAAGCAGTGCCTGTAATCGAAGATACCGCTGTTGATGTGAATGATCTGCCGGCCTATATCCGTGAGTTCAATGAGATATTGACGAAACGTGGATTGCATGCTGTGCATTATGCGCACGCCGGTTCCGGTGAAATTCATTTACGCCCGATCATTAATTTAAAAACGGCCGAAGGTAACCGCTTGTTCCGGACCATAGCAGAAGATGTGGCAACCCTTGTTAAAAAATACCAGGGCTCTTTAAGTGGTGAACATGGTGATGGCAGGCTGCGGGGAGAATTCATCAGGCAGATGGTGGGAGAGAAGAATTACCGGTTGCTACAGGATATCAAAAGAAGTTGGGACCCCAACAATATCTTCAATCCCAATAAGATTGTAGATACACCCCCGATGAATACGATGTTGCGGTATGAGCCCGGACAATTTACGCCGGAGTTCAAAACAGTTTTCCGTTTTCATCAGCAGGATATATTGCAAGATGCAGAACAATGTAATGGATCCGGCGATTGCAGGAAAACGCATTTGTCCGGCGGTACCATGTGCCCTTCTTTTATGGCTACCCGTAATGAAAAAGACAGTACCCGCGCCAGGGCCAATATCTTGCGTGAATTTTTAACCCATTCAACTAAACTCAACCGGTTTGATCATAAAGAGATTTATGAAGTGATGGATCTCTGTTTAAG
This sequence comes from uncultured Sediminibacterium sp., assembly GCA_964359445.1. Classification (GTDB taxonomy): domain Bacteria; phylum Bacteroidota; class Bacteroidia; order Chitinophagales; family Chitinophagaceae; genus Sediminibacterium. Next base: position 12,521 of record CAYHTC010000042.1, read on the forward strand.
CTGCAAGGCCTGTAAATCAGAATGTCCGTCTAATGTTGACATGGCCAAACTGAAAGCAGAATTTCTGCAGCAGTATTATGATGCGAATGGCGTTCCTTTCAGATCCAGATTGATAGCGAATTTTTCTACGGCTGCAAAACTGGGATCTGTGATGCCATCCGTTTATAACTTTTTTATTACGAACACAGTTACCGGAAACCTGATTAAGCGATTTTCCGGGTTTTCAGTAAAACGTTCCATGCCCAGGTTATCTGAAACAACGTTACTGGGTTGGTACCATCAGCACCAAAAAGAAATTATTTCAACAGGTAAAAAGAAAGTACACCTGTTCTGCGATGAGTTTACTAATTATAACGATGCCCATATCGGCAAAAAAGCTATTTTGCTTTTAGAAAAACTGGGTTATGAAGTAGTCATCCCCCGGCATGGAGAAAGTGGCAGGGCCTGGCTGTCCAAAGGATTGATCAGGCATGCAAAAAAATTGGCTAACACAAATATTGCATTATTAAGTCAGGTAATTAGCGCTGATGAACCATTAATAGGTATTGAGCCATCGGCTATTCTTACTTTCCGGGATGAATATCCTGATCTTGCCTCTGATGAAAATCTCGAAGCCGCGAATAAGCTTTCTAAAAATGTATTTCTCATAGATGAATTTCTGGCGAACGAAATAAAAAAAGGCGCTATCAGGAAAGAGTTTTTTACCAAAGAGCCGAAGCTGATTAAACTGCATGGTCATTGCCAGCAGAAATCCATTTCTTCGGTAGCAGCCTCTGTCACTGTTTTATCTCTCCCCGAACAATACAAAGTAGAAACGATTGCATCGGGTTGCTGTGGTATGGCAGGCTCATTCGGATATGAAAAGGAACATTATGATTTGTCTATGCAGATAGGGGAACTGGTGTTGTTGCCCACTGTACGACAACAAACAGCAGACACCATCATAGCTGCCCCCGGCACCAGTTGTCGCCACCAGATCAAAGATGGAACAGGCAGAAAGGCCTTACACCCTGTTGAAATTTTATACAATGCCCTCCTATACCCCCCTCTCTGTGAACCTCTTTAACGCGTTTAGGTTCACAGTTGGATATTTTTACTGCATTGAGTGGCCCCCTTTTAAAAAAACCTAT
>CAYHTC010000043.1:0-13641 GCA_964359445.1 uncultured Sediminibacterium sp.
GTACCCCTGATATTGCCTGTTGTATTCTGTGCCAAAAGCAGGGAAGGAAGTAGCGACAATATAAAATGGATGATTCTCCGGCAAAACATAGCTTCTGTTTGTATTGGCTAAGCAATGCCATTTTCTTTTTGCGCAATCAGGTATTTGACGCAAAAAATAGCCGTTTAAAATGGAAATTTCCTGCGTAATGGCTAAAATTTGCCTCCTGCTCATCTTTTTAATTCACTATTTGTCCTGATTACAGAACATCATCAGTAATTTTGCCATTCAATATATTACTATGTTAGACAGGATCGAAGATGCGATTGAGGATATCCGCAATGGCAAAATGATAATTGTTGTGGATGACGAGGACCGTGAGAATGAAGGTGATTTTATCATTGCGGCCCAGCATACTACTCCTGAAGTAATCAACTTTATGAGTAAAGAGGGCCGGGGGCTGATCTGTGCCGCCTTAACAGAAGATCGTTGTGTACAGTTGCAACTGGATCCCATGGTTAGTTCCAATACCTCTTTGCATGAAACGGCTTTTACTGTTTCCGTTGATCTGATAGGGGTAGGAACTTCCACCGGCATATCCGCGCAGGACAGGGCAAAAACAGTACAGGCACTGGTGGACCCCGATACCGTACCTGCTGCTTTGGGAAGGCCGGGTCACATTTTTCCACTGAGGGCCAAAACCGGGGGAGTATTGCGTAGAACCGGTCATACAGAAGCAGCCGTTGATCTTGCACGTTTGGCAGGCCTGGAGCCGGCGGGTGTATTAGTGGAAGTGATGAATGAAGATGGTACGATGGCCCGCCTGCCACAATTATCGGAAATTGCCCAAAAATTCGGGCTAAAGATCATTTCTATTAAAGATCTGATTGATTACCGTTTGCGGATAGATTCCTTAATTGAAGAGTTGGTAAGGGTTGATATGCCCACCAAATATGGCCATTTTAACCTGGTGGCTTTTAAAGAAAAAACAACGGGCGCGGAACACCTGGCATTGGTAAAAGGAACCTGGAAAAAAGAGGAAGCCGTTCTTACAAGGGTTCACAGCAGTTGTTTTACGGGTGATATTTTAGGAAGCCTCCGCTGTGATTGTGGTGAGCAATTGCATAAAGCCATGAAGTTGGTAGAAGCCGAAGGCAAAGGCATTATCCTGTATATGAACCAGGAGGGAAGAGGCATTGGGTTGATTAATAAACTCAAAGCATATAAACTCCAGGAAGAAGGTATGGATACGGTAGAAGCTAATCTGCAGCTTGGCTTTGGAATGGATGAAAGAGATTATGGAGTGGGTGCACAGATATTGCGTTACCTGGGTGCCACCAAGCTGAAACTGATAAGCAATAATCCGCGAAAGCGTGCCGGCTTAAAAGGGTATGGGTTGGAGATAGTTGAGATAGTTCCAATCGAAATGCGGCCCAATGTGCATAACCTAAGATACCTCGAAACCAAGAGGGATAAATTAGGACATGAAATTTTAGGGGATTAATTTTCCGCATTTTACGGACGGATGCAGCATAATATGAAATAGTCAACACTTAATCTGACAGTAGGGATTAATTTTAAGGTAATAAGAAAAGTGAAAAGTGAATTAGCCTATTGACTTCTCACTTTTCATCTATGATGTCCATGTTCAGCTTCCTCTTTTTCATGCTCTTTTTCATAAGCCTTAATGATGGATTTCACCAACTTATGACGTACTACGTCTTCTTCGGTGAGTTCTATGTGCGCGATGCCGTCAATATTCTTTAGAATACGGGTAGATTTTTCCAAACCACTTCGCATATTTCTGGGCAGATCCACCTGTGTGGGATCGCCGGTAATGATGGCTTTGGCATTGGCGCCAATACGGGTGAGGAACATTTTCAATTGCAGATCATTCGTATTCTGTGCCTCATCCAATATAATAAATGCATTATCCAATGTACGTCCGCGCATATATGCCAATGGGGCTATCTCAATGGTACGTGTTGTCATATAATATCCAAGTTTATCGGCTGGTATCATATCGTCAAGCGCATCATACAATGGACGTAGATAAGGATCAATTTTTTCTTTCAGATCGCCCGGAAGAAATCCTAAACTTTCGCCGGCTTCCACGGCCGGGCGCGTTAAAATAATTTTTTTGACCAGTTTGTTTTTTAAGGCTCTTACAGCCAATGCAACGGCTGTGTAGGTTTTACCGGTACCGGCAGGCCCGATGGCAAATACAATATCGTTACGATCCACTGCATGTACCATTTTTTTCTGGTTCTGTGTACGGGCCCTTACTGTTTTTCCATTAGGGCCAAAAACCAGTATGTCATTGGGGTTCCGGTCTACAAAGTTGTCGATGGTTTCTGCATCATCGCCGCCTAATATCTGTTCGAAATAATTTTCGCTCAGATGACCGTTTCTTTCGAGATACTGAATGATGAGATCAATTTTTTCTTTGGCTGTTTCAATTTGTTCAGGAGCCCCGCTCAGTTTTAATTGTGTCCCACTGGAGAGGATCTTTAGCAATGGGAATTTCTTTTTAAGCAAATCTAATTTTCCGTTGTTTACGCCAAAAAATTCAATGGGGTTAACGGACGCAAGGTTAATGATGGTGTCGGTCAATCTTTTTCGGTTTAAGGTTCGACAAAGTGGTTCGGTACTTTAGTATCACATCCATTTCAAATTTAATTGTTTACCAATATCAAACCCTAACACTTCTTATACACAGATGTGGATAGCATTTTTAGCATAACAATAGAGATATGATGTATAGGGGTAGTGTGAAATTTGTATGAACTTTTTTTAGTAAAGTCACATTTTTTTCAATGTGGCAATGGTTGCAACCGGGTCTGCTGAGTTGAATACGGTATTGCCTGCCACAAGAACATCAGCGCCGGCCTTTAGTATTACACCGGCATTAGCAAGGGTTACACCACCATCAATTTCAATTAACGTGTGCAACGATTTTTCCCTGATCATTTGCTTTAGTGTACGGATCTTACCGAGCGTATGGGGTATGAATTGTTGTCCGCCAAAACCGGGGTTTACGCTCATCAGGCAAACCATGTCAATATCCTGCAAAATATCACTCAGTAAATGTACAGGGGTATGTGGGTTAAGCGCTACTCCGGCTTTCATGCCCAGACTTTTTATCTGTTGCAGGTTACGGTGTAAATGCGGGCAGGCTTCTATATGCACGGTAAGTATATCGGCACCCGCTTTCTGAAATGCCTCTGCATAATTACCGGGCTCCCGTATCATCAGGTGCACATCGCAGGTTTTAGTGGTGGCCTTCCTTATTTTTTCGATCACGGGAAATCCGAAACTGATATTCGGAACAAACTGTCCATCCATCACATCCAGGTGGAACCAGTCGGCCTGACTTTCATTCAGCATTGTACAGTCTTTCTGCAGGTTCAGAAAATCGGCGCTTAATAAGGATGGGGCAATGATGGGCATAACTGTATTTTGTTATTGCGAAATTGAGCAATTTTATATTGCCGCCGGCATTTTATTTGGCGCCAAGTCTTTTCAAGGCATCATCAGCCTCTTTCAAACTGGTATCCAATGTTCGCGCTTTTTGGTAGTTGGCGATGGCTTCTGCCTGGTTATTCATTGCTTCCTGGCATTTGGCTAACCAATAATATCCATCAGGATAGGTATTCTTAACGGTAACCAGCGTTTGAAAAACAGCCAGTGCCTCGTTGAATTTTTTGGTATCATACAATAAAAAGCCTTTTTCCATATAGGCTTCTTTATAATTAAAATCATTGGCAATACAGCTATTAAATGCATCCATCGCTTTTTGCCGGTTACCGGTTCTTGCATAATACACACCGGAAATAAAATGACAATGAGCTGTATATTCTCTGCCAATGCGCAGGTTGGCTACCTGCCTGCAAAGCGCCAGTGCAGTACTGTCTTTTTTTTCAGCCAGTAAATTAGCCGCTGCCAGTAATGCATCCGGCGCCGGGTATACCCGGATCGCATACCGGTAAGATTGTAAAGCGCCGTTTGTGTCGCTGGTGGTTTCCTGTAACAGCGCCTTCCTGTACCATAAACCGTAGTTCAGGCTGTCTTTTACAATAAGAGAATCCATCTGTCTCAAAGCCTGTTGATGGGCGCCCAGGCTATCCAGTGCATTTACCAATTGAAGGCGAAGGCCGGTACTATCAGGGTTTTGGGCTACTCTTACAAACAATTGTTGCACTACTGCAGGCATTTCTTCCTGTTTAAGACTAACAGGAATCTTGTTACTGGGCTCCGTATTACAGGCTATCAGGGATACCAGTAAAAGTTGCACTCTCCAATGTTTCATAGTTCAAAATTAAGTGGAAGAAAGATGTGATGACAATTTTCTGACAAAAGACTGTTGCTATCCTCTTATTTTTGTTGAATATTAACACTTAGTGATATGAAATGAGCCATAATTCAAATGATCGTTATTCAGAATGATTATCAGGCGAATTCCATGTGGCCAAAAAATAACTAAAATAATCACATGAATAAAAGTTTGCCGGTTCTTGTATTAATGGTAATAAGTGTTTTTTCTTTGTTGGCCCAGTCGCCAAAATCTGTTTCCGATTCCGTTTTATTTGCCGGCGAAAAACATTTCAAGAATATTCAGCAACTAACCTTTGGTGGTGATAATGCAGAAGCATACTGGAGTTTTGATGGAAAATCAATCATCTTTCAACGCACCAATCCTAAAGAAGGTGTAAACTGCGATCAGATATTTATCGGGAAGGTACCAGCCCATCCGGGTGAGAAATTCAGCTATAAACTGGTAAGTACCGGTAAGGGCCGTACTACCTGTGCTTATTTTCTTCCTGATGGTAAACATATCCTGTATGCTTCCACTTATAAGGGTGCGGATACCTGTCCGCCGGTACCGGACCGCGCTAAATACGGCAATAAGTATATCTGGCCGCTGTACAACAGTTATGATATTTTCAAGGCAGATCTGAATGGAAAAATCGTTAAGCAGTTGACTACAGCCAAAGGCTATGATGCGGAAGGAACTTTATCACCGGACGGCAGGAAAATGATTTATTGCAGCAATAAAGAGGGTGATCTTGATCTGTATATCATGGACCTTGCTTCCGGTAAGGAAAAAAAAATTACCAATACCCTGGGGTATGATGGGGGTGCCTGGTTTAGTCCGGATGGGAAAAAAATCGTTTGGAGGGCCAGCAGGCCCTCAACTGAAGAAGAAGTGAAAGAATACAAGGAATTACTTGCCGCAGGTTTTGTGGCGCCAACGAATATGGAAATATGGGTGTCGGATGCGGATGGAAAGAATGCCAAACAAATCACCCATTTAAAACAGGCCAACTGGGCGCCTAATTTTACACCCGATAGCAGGCATATCATTTTTTGCAGTAACCATGAATACAAAAGGGGATTTCCTTTCAACATGTATCTGATAGACCTTAACGGGAATGGCCTGGACAAAATCAGCCGTGATAAGGGTTTTGATGCCTTCCCGATGTTCAGTCCGGATGGCAGGAAAATCATTTTTTCCTCTAATCGTAACAACGGAGGAACCCGGGATACGAATTTGTTTCTGGCAGACTGGGTAGACTAATGCAGGCAGGTATTTTTTGCACTACAGAAAATAAACTTCGGTTTAAAACATATACTGCTTTATCTTCAATCTCTAAATTCTAAACTATGCAAACAGGCCTTGTACACCTGCACAATATTCTGCGTTGGGTAATTCTTATTTTTTTACTGCTTTCTATAGTGAAAGCCTATACCGGGTGGAAAAGGAAAAAAGCATTCACTCCGGGTGATAAAAAGATATGGCTGATCACATTGATAGCTGCCCATACGACCGCATTATTGGGATTTTACCAGGTGGCCCTGGGCCACTATGGTTTTATGACAACTGCGATACCCGGAGGAACCGGTTTTATGAAAGACAGATTCTTCCGGTTTTTTTGGATGGAACATCCAATGGGGATGTTGATAGCCGTCATTCTTATCACAATGGGATATGTTATGGCGAAAAAACAGGTTAGTGATGAAGTGAAATACAAAAAAGCTTTTAGGTATTTCCTCATAGCCTTAGTGCTTATTTTAGTAAGCACTCCCTGGCCTTTCCGTGAACTCATTGGCAGACCATGGTTTCCAGGGATATAATTATTTTTTCCCCAATTCGATTATTTCGCAATCCCGTATATCTTTTCCGTCAATTACAAACCGTACAAGGGTTCTTATTTTGTGCCAGCCTTCTTTACCTGCGGCGCCGGGATTTATGTGCAGACAATTGAGTTGGTTATCGTAAATGATTTTCAGAATATGTGAATGCCCGCTGATGAATATTTGCGGATGGCTTTCTTTGATGAAAGCTTTTGACCTGCTATTGTATTTGGGCGGATAGCCGCCAATATGCATCATCAGTATCTTTACTTCCTCAGATTGCCAGGCCATTGTTTCAGGAAATTCACTTCTTATATCGTACCCGTCAATATTCCCATACACGCCATGTAATGGCTTAAAAGCCTTCAAAGCATCGGCTATTACTGTTGTGCCAAAATCTCCTGCATGCCAGATTTCATCACAATGTTCAAAATGCCTGAACACTGCATCGTCTAAATAATTATGTGTATCAGAGATGAGTCCTATCCTCGTCATAGCGCCGGTAAGTTAGCAACTAAAACTTACAAATATTTCTCTGCCAGCACCTGTTTATGATGCAGTATATGTCCGAAGATGATGAAGCCTATGGCATTGGCGGTTACGGGCAGATTACTGGCTGTGCCCTTTTCTGATAATTGATCCTCTTTTAGGGAGGCGATTAAATGGTCCGTTGCTTTTCTTACTGCAATAAATTCTTCTTTGATTGAAGCAAGACTTCTGTCATTGGCTGCTGAATGGGCGGCATACCCATCTTCATCAAAGGAGGCAAGTGGTGTCTTGTCTTTTCTTGCTATACACAATAAACGGTACGACATGATTCTTTCTGTATCCACAATATGTTGCAGCAATTCTTTTACTGTCCATTTACCCGGTGCATACCGAAATTCCGCTTTGGCTTCAGGTAGATTTGAGAAAAAATCTATCAATGATTTTGAATACACTGTAACTGCACCAGAAAGGGTATCTGCATCTACCCGTGAAATATATCCTGCGTAATAAGCAGGAAAATCTGTTGATAAAGGTCTTGGCATTAGTATTTCGTTTTAGTAGTTGGCTTTATAACAATGGTGGTATTGGGCTTAGCAGGTTCTTTATTTACCAGGGTTGACTTGGTGGTATCTGCAATGGCTACCGCATTATAGGCATTGATAATTCCGCCGCTATGGCTTAACAATTGAAAGGGGAGACTCTCATTTTTTGAACCGGGTTTGATACTGAAGACAGTTGCATCCGGTTTTAAAACGGATTCTTCTATTACTTTTTTTACCTGTATGGCTGTCAGGTCCGGATAATATGAACGGATTAAAGCAGCCAGGCCGGTTACAATGGGAGCTGCCATACTGGTTCCCTTCAGATTGCCATATTTGTTGCCACCAGGAAAAGTTGAATAGATGCGTACCCCTGGTGCAAACACATCAACATTTTTTTTGCCGTAATTACTGAATTCCGCGGTAATGCTACCGGATATTTTTGGATCGCTGCTGGCGCCAACATTAATAAAGTTAGCTGCTTTTTTGTTTCCCGGTTTCGGCCATTGGTTGGGAAAATTTTCTTTCTCATCCACATTATTATTTTCATTGCCGGAAGAATGTACCAGCAAAACATCTTTTGATGCGGCATATTGGATGGCACTGTCTACCCATTGTTTCTCGGGCGAAAAGTATTTGCCAAAACTCATGTTAATCACGCTGGCTCCATTATCTACTGCGTAACGTATGGCCAGGGCCACATCTTTATCATATTCATCTCCATCGGGTACTATTCGCAGCATCATGATTTTTACATTATCCGCAACACCATCAATGCCGATGCCATTATCACGCTGCGCGCCAATCAGGCCGCTTACATGTGTGCCATGTTTGGCTGCCTGAACAGGACCCATCACATCATTGTTGCCATAAAACCTGTCGGATAAATTAAAATAATCATCCTTAACGATATCTGCGCGGTAGTCGAAAGGAGGCATGTCTTTTGATTCAAAAGCGGTTTTCTTGCCTTCCACATATTCATCCAGATCAGCTATTGTATTGGTATTGCTTTCATCAGCATCAACACCAATCATTTTTAAACAGGTAAGATACCCAAACTTGGCCTCCCTGCCCGATTTGCTGGTGGGTTCAAATTGTTCCACTTTTTCACAGGTAAATTCTTCGCTTCCCATTTCTTTACGCAACACTTTATCGTGGCGTTTGATAGCTTTGGCGGTTAATTCTATAAATAATAACTCTACCTGTTCCTCCGCACTGAATGTAAGTTCACTGGCGGCTTTTTTCCAAAGTAGAAATTGTTCTTTATCAAAACCGGAAAGGGTATTGGTATCTTCCGCATTACCTGCAAATCTTCCTTTAAAGCGGTGGTATACCCTTGACCTTTCATCAGAAGCTTTTTGCACATCACGGCCGTCTTTCCCGCCAAGAAAATTCCAGCCATAGATATCATCCACATAACCGTTGTTGTCATCGTCGATGCCATTGCCGGGAATTTCTTTGGGGTTGCGCCACAATATATTTTTTAAATCCTCGTGCGTTGTGTCAACTCCGGAATCAAGAACTGCTACAATAACCGGTTGGGATACCTTTTGTTTGTTTTTCAGGAAAGTGTAAGCCTTGTTCAGGCTGATGCCATAAAATGAGTCCTGGGAATAATCCAGTAAATGCCAGCCTTTCGGCGCATCAGACTGGGCATTACCCTGATAGAAAAACAGTGGCAATACCACGATGGCTAAGACAATCCCACGATGCATCATTGTGTACAATTATTTCAATGCTTACAAATTTGCGGAATGATACTGATAAAATAACGGGATAAGCACAGTTTTATGAAAATGTTAAGGGTATAGTACTCCCCGTATCCGGTTCTTAAACTGCATAAGCTGTTTGTGCAATTCCTCTATCAGAGAGTTCTTTTCTGTGAATAGTTGATCGTAACGTTGCCCATTTCCTTTGCCCTGTCGTTATATCTTTTATCTTGTCTCATTTTCTTACTTTTATTAACTTAAGCACCCCATTGATAAATGTCAGGGGATGGATGGGGTTACCCGGTACATACAAATCAATTTTATATTTAGACAAAAAACGCCTGTTTAAGGCCAGACTCCCTTCAAATATGCCACCGCTAATGGCATCAGTTCCCGCCAGGATTATGATTTTTGGTTCGGGTATGGCATCATAACATATTTGTAGAGGCCGGGCCATATTTTCCGTAATGGGGCCTGTTATTACGATACCATCTGCATGTCGGGGTGAGGCGACAAATTCTATTCCAAAACGCCCCATATCAAAGTTTACGTTACTGCAGGCATTCAATTCCAGTTCGCAACTATTATCCCCACCTGCTGATACCTGCCTTAACTTTAGTGAGCCACTGAAGCATTTATTAATTTCTTTCCTTACCAATTCAGGGTTTAGTTCAATACGTTCATCCTGCCCCTCTTTAACAATAAGTATATCGCGTTCATTCGTGGCTATATTATAGTCGGTTGTGAAGTTAATTTTTTTGGGAAAGGCTATGGCGCACTCTCCGCAAAAAGTGCATTTTCCCAGGTCAATACAAACCGGGTTTGTTGAGATGGCACCGGTGGGGCATAATTCCATCAATTCAGTTTCATTAACTTTTTCTGTACTGATAACCGGCCTGCCCCTGAATATACCAGGTACTTTTGCAATGGTAACATCAGGAATGTATTGCTTACCCTGGTGAAACAGTATTTTCAGATTGTTTAACATTTTTTATCAGCTTTATTTTTTTTACAAATCATGACCGCAATAAGACAGGTCAAAACTTTTATTACATATAGGGAAATCAGAAATTTCATTGTTTCGTACCGCTAAGGCCAACGCCAGCCAGTTATGGAAAGAGGGGTCCTTTACTTTATAAAGAATCAATTCGCCACTATCATCTTTAATGGCACAATGGCAAATTTCTCCTCTCCATCCTTCCACCAAAGAAATGGTAAATGAGCTGTGGGATGGAACCAATAACCGGCTATACGTATGCTCCTGCTCCGGCAGGTCTTTTATCAGTTGCCTGATATACCCAATAGACTGGTTGATTTCTTTCTTTCTTATGCGGGCCCTTGAATGAACATCACCATGATTTTTTATAAGAGGTTGATGGTGTAATTCGGGGTACAAATCATGTGGGTGTGAAAAACGAATATCCCTTCTGATAGCGCTCATTCTTGCAGACATCCCTACCGTGCCAAGTGTGGCTGCCTGTTTGGTGGTAATAACACCTGTTTTTTCAAACCTGGCCAATGCACTGGGCAAACTGAATAATTCTTCGGATATCTCTTCAAAGTCTTTTTCATATTCATCCAGCATATTTATTAATTCTGGAACCAATTCATGGGTAAACGGAAAATTGGTTTTACCGGCCCGGATTAAGCCTTTTGCCAAACGGTTACCACACCATTTTTGGAAGTAGTTAATTACCGGAGTCCTCAACCTTCCATAAACAGCGCTGCCTAATTGATAGGCCACATCTGTACACATGGCGCTTAAATCGCCGGTATGGATAGCTATCCTCTCTAATTCCAGCGCTATTGTACGGGACAACTGTAAATCTCTTCCGGGTTGATAATTACATAAACTTTCCCAAAGATTTACAAAAGCAACCGTATGTCCGGCCACCGAATCACCGGCAATGTTTTCCGTTAATGTAATTCGCTGGAGTAATTTTTTCTTTTCCAGGAACAATTGTTCTATACCTCTGTGCTGATAACCCAATTGTATTTCAAGATGAAGAACCTGCTCTCCATTACAAATAAACCGGAAATGCCCCGGTTCAATGATGCCGGCATGTATGGGGCCTACACCAACTTCATGCAATTCTTCACTTTCAATTGAAAAAAAAGGATAATCGGCTGCTGTACTGTTTGTATCAATCCGGTTAAAAGGATAGCGAACAGGTTTTAACCAGGGATGGTCCGTATAAGCTATTCCAAAATTTTCATGAATCTCCCGTTCAAATTTTTCAAATACAAGGTTGTGTTTTGAAAAAGAGGGCAATGGCTGTTTTGCATCCACTGCAGATGATGATATATGTATTGCATTAAGTTCATCATCGGCTATACAGCAAATAAGTTTGATTTTGCCGTTATGCGGGAATCCAAAAAAGTTTACACAATGAGCTCCCTCACCTTTTAATAAAGAGAAAACATTTTGCTCTAAAAATGAGGAGTAATCCAGCTCAGGGATAGATGATATAGGAATGGTTTGATTATTTTTAAGGCTTATATACTTCATATCAATGTGGTAAGTTTTTTATTGCTTCCTGAATAAGTGTTACAAATTCCTGTGGCGGGTTTAGCCCGAGGTAAACAACCAGGCCAAGCAGGATAAATTGTGAAATTGATTCTGCCGGGTTTATTTTTTCAATTGTATCCTCTTTAAAATCAACAGCAGGAGAAAATAGTAATTTAAAAATATTTTTTCCAAATGCCCATATAATCATGGTTAGCAGAAGCATCACAATAATCAATACCGACAAATAATTGGCTTCAAATAAAGAACGGAAAATCAAAAATTCGCTTATAAATAAACCTGATGGGGGCATTGCAGTTGCAAAAAAGAAACCCAGCAGCATCACTATTGATCCGGTAAGATTATACTTAAAATAATTGCCAACATCATAAATACTCTTGCTTTTATAAATTCGGTATACCTGGCCCATTTGGAAGAAAAGGCTTGATTTGACAAAAGCATGTAAAATAATATGTAAAACCGCTGCATAGTAACCAACGCCACCGGCTACAACTCCCAGCATAACTATTCCCATGTGTTCAATACTGGAATAGGCAAACATTCTTTTTATATTTTTCACTTTGGTCATATAAACGGTTGCCACAAAAATGGAGAGAATTGCGGCAATCAGGATAACGTGATTGGCCCAGTTATGTATAGGTGAATTTGCAATAACGGCATAGAAGCGAAAGATTCCAACAAATCCAACATTCATCAAAACGCTGGAGAGTAATGCACCGGCAGGAGATGGTGCTTTATCTTTTGCATCAATACCGGCGGTGTACATGGGAACCAACCCTAACTTAGCGGTAAAGCCGGTGAAAATAAAAATAAAGGCCAGTTGCAGCCAGAATAAATTCAGTTGAGGCGCCTTTTTTATTAGTACTGCAAAGGAGAGGTCATCAGTGCCGGCCTGCTGTAAAGTAAAACTTAAAAAAAGTATACCAATAAATATCAATGTAATGCTGATGGCACAAACAAAAACGTACTTCCAGGTACCTTCCAGCGACCGGTTATTTCTGCGGTGATATATTAAAGCGGACGCGCTTAGCGTGGTAAGTTCAACAAAAATCCATGTAACGGCAATATTGTTTGAAAGATATGCGGCGCTGATAGCCGTAAGCAACGCAACCATTGCCCCGAAATAAATACCCCTTTCCCTGGGATTATCTTTGTTTTTTGATATATAAACATAACTGTGATACGTGGCCGGGATACTGATAATTGTTAATGTAACCAGCAACAGGATAGCCAATGAATCTGCACTGAAATAATTCATTTCAGTTGTGTTGATATGCAAATATTCATAAATCGTGAACCCGATTTGTAAAACCAGGAACCCGATGACAAGTAAATAATTCAATATCCGGATCCTGTTAAAAAATAATAGGCCGCTTATAATGAAGGCGCCTGCTAAATATAATCCTGTCATTCTCTGTTAGTATTAGTGGTTAATCCTTTAAGTTTTTTAACTGGTCCACATCAACATCTTTCAATACATCGCCAATACGGTTTACAAAAATCCCCAATAAGAAAACGCTGGCAAAGATGTCGAGCAGTATACCAAGGTTCACCAGCATAGGCATTTCATTGCCTACGGCAAGTGATAAAATAAAAACCCCGTTTTCAATTACCAGGTATCCCATCACATGGGTTATAATTTTATGCCGGGTTACGATAATGTATAAACCGGTAAACAGTGTGGATAGGGCCACCACAAAATATATTTTGCTTATACGTGAATCGGCAATTGCGTTGGATAAAATAAAAGTTGTAATAATAATGAGTGTAATGATGATAAGCGAAATGAAATTTGGCAAAAATGGCTCGGCATCCCTTGTTATCCGGTTCCTTTTCATCACATAATTCAAGAATAACGGGATAGCTATCGCTTTAAAAACAATGGTCTCCAGCAGAACAAAGGCGAGATTAAGGGCATTAATTTGAATAAGCTCAATAAAAGCAATCCCGAAAAGTATTACTCCCTGAAATGCAAAAATCTTAATATAAGTGAGCAAACGGTGAGCTATGCCCAGGTATAGCAGCGAGATAGTGAAAATGATCAATAAGACATTTGTCATGATATTTCAATTAAATTTATTAGTTAACTAAACTGCCCTAAAACAAGTAATACTCCCAAAAAAATCAATAGTGAAACTGAAGATAATGCCAGTATATATTGGGCATTATGATTCATCCGGAATCTTGCTGTAAACGATTCCAGTATTCCTACAGCTATTGCAAAGAGTATCTGAATACCAAAAAATATCGGAATGGTTATATA
>CAYHTC010000044.1:0-13253 GCA_964359445.1 uncultured Sediminibacterium sp.
CATTATAGAAAGTGGTATATATATACCGGGTAATGGAAAATCGCTGGTACAACTTGTGGCCAATAATAAAATAATATTGGCTGCCGCCCGTAATGCAGGACCACTTAATTTATTTCAAAGCAAACCGGCAGAATCCAAAATCAGAAAGGTAAATCCGGATGACAGGTATGCCATTATTTCATTAAAAAATGGCAAGAAAAGGAAAGAGGAATTCAATTACGGATCTTCATTTTATTCGCAGTCCGGCAGGTGTATTCAGTTAAACAATGCAGTTCAATCAATCGAAATAACAAATAGTAAGGGCCAAAAAAGAATCATTACCCAATAAAAAATTTGTATGAAAAAATATTATTTCATGGTACCGGGGTTGCTTTTCTTAACATGTATGGTATCCTGTAAACAGGAAAATACTTTATCAATACCGGATGAGAGTTCACTCGAACATCAATGTGTACAAAGGTTAACGGAGGTAATTGTATATGATATTTTTTCGCCCCCTGTTGCCGGCAGAATTTATGCATACAGTAACCTGGCCTATTATGAAGCTATTCGGTTCGCTGATATGAATAGCTTTTCACTGGTTGCAAAAATGAAAGGGTTTGGCTCCGTTCCTGCTCCTGATGATAAATTAAAATATCAATTCTCAGTGGCTGCTGTAAAAGCGTTTTTTAAAGTAGCCAGGGCGCTAACGTTTTCCAAAGACAGCCTGGTTACAACCGAAAAGAAAATACTACAAAAATTTGAAAATGCCCTGGAGCCGGCGGTGTATAACAATTCCATTGAGTTTGGCGATAAGATTGCAGACGTTATGCTGAAACGGGCGGCAGAAGATAATTATAAAATAACCAGGGGGATGCCCAAATACAGTGTATTTAAAGAAACAGGCAAATGGCAGCAAACACCTCCCGATTATGCTGATGCCATTGAGCCTAACTGGCGTTTAATCAGGCCCCTGGTGCTGGATTCTTCAGCACAATATAAACCCACCCCTCCTCCTCCTTACAGTTTATCAAAAAACAGTCAATATTATAAAGAGCTGATGGAAGTGTATAACGTGAGTAAAAGTATAACGACTGTTCAGGATACGATTGCGCATTACTGGGATGACAATCCTTTTGTAACAGAACATACCGGGCATTTAATGTTTGCCACTAAAAAAACCACACCCGGCGGGCACTGGATGGGGATCGTTTCTATTATAAGTACACAAACAAAAGCGGATGCTTTGCTAACCGCCAAAGCTTATGCTGTTACGGCTACTGCCATTTTTGACGGATTTATTTCCTGCTGGGATGAAAAATACAGAAGCAGGACGGTTCGTCCTGTTACCGTTATCAGGGAAAACATAGATCCAAACTGGAACGCGCTATTACAAACGCCGCCTTTTCCTGAATATACCAGCGGGCATAGTGTGATTACCGCTGCAGCCGCTACGGTACTTGAAAATATCTTTGGCGCCAATATTTCTTTTTTGGATACCACAGAATTAATCTATTTAGGCATGCAAAGAAGTTTTCTATCCATTAAGGCCGCCGCAGACGAAGCGGGTATCAGCCGGTTATATGGAGGCATTCATTATAGGTCAGCGATTGAAGAAGGAAAAAAACAAGGACAGCAGGTGGGGCAGTTGGTCAATGCCAGGCTTCAGAAATAATAGCCTTGTTAATAATCCTGCGTTTCTGCGGTTACCACTCTACAGTAACGACAATTTTTTGGCGGCATCTATCTTTAACCAGATAAAGGAACCGGTTAAAACAAAAATACCAATTAGTAACACGGGTAAATCATAACCGTAAGAGGAAGCCAGGTATCCGAAGACAACCGTACTAAGATAGGCGCCGGTTAATCCGGCCGTATTCATAGAGCCGGAAACCGCGCCGCTATTGGGTCCGCCCAGATCCATGGCTACGGCCCAGGCCACTGGTGCGGTAACGTCCATACAGGCCATGCCCGCCGCTAAAGCAATAATCGCTGTTGTATTATCCTGTACAAGTGAGGCGCCGATAATACAGATTCCGGAAATAAACAGCCCGATCATGGGTACCAGCCTGCGTCCCCATTTTTTGCCATAACGAACACAGGCTTTATCGCTAAGCCATCCCCCGGTAAAACAACCGATGGCTGCCAATATATAAGGTAAGGATGAAGCCCATATTAAATCTTCTTTGGGGATCAGCCGGCCTTTTTGTAAATAGGTATGAAACCAGCTTTGAAAAAAATAGGCGCCTATGGCATAGCAGAAATACATACCCATGAGGAACCATAAATTGGCTGATTGGAAAATGCTCCAAAAAGAAAATTGTATTGTCCGGCTATTGTCTGGCAAATCGCGGGCGGCCTGTATATGGGCAAGTTCTTTCGGTTGGATATTTTTACAATCTGCCGGTTCTTCTTTGTGCCAGAAAATCCAGAAAATAGCCCAGGTAATACCCACGCCACCCAGCACATAAAAGGATACATGCCAGCTATACTTTTGTTGCAGGGGCAAAACGATGAATGGCGTTAATGCCGCACCAATTCGTGAGGCGCCCCAGATAATGGACTGGGCCCTTGCTCTTTCTAAAACAGGAAACCATTTGCTTAATACAATAGCGCTATTGGGATAGGCGCCGGCTTCGCCGATACCAAATAAAATACGTACAATCAATAACATCAGGAACCCTGTGGAAAATCCGGTAAGGATAGTAAAGACTGACCACCAGATCACCACACGTGTCAACACTTTTTTACCACCAATCCTGTCTCCCAGCCAACCGGCAGGTACTTCAAATGCCCCATAGGCCAGGGTAAACATACCCAGTATCCAGCCCCATTGTACGGTGCTGATGTTCAGGTCGTTCATGATAGAAGAACTGGCAGAAGACAGGGCTATCCTGTCGAGAAAAGTAATCATGGAAAGGATCGACAATACAAGAAGAACCTGGTATCTTTTTTTCATGCAAATTGCTTAATAAGAATACAATTTAGCATTCCCATATTTAATGAATTTCCTTTATTGAGCGTAACCCTGCCTCTTTCCAAACAAGCTACCTGTAAGTTTTTTCAGAAGTTGAATATAGTATTAACGGTAATCATCCAGACCATCCGCGATTTCTCCATAGTCGATAAATAATTCTTCTCCTTCTTTAATATCCCTGGTTGTTTCAAAATAAGCGCCATCCAACACGGAAATGAGGTTGGGGGTATTGGAATGATTCAGGTAACTGGCCATATCCATCACCTTACATCCATGATTGGGAATGAAATAATGTTCCGCATCATACAGGTAATAGGTTTCAATTAACGCCCTGGAATGAGCCGGTAATTGTTCCGCCTCTGCAAAACTGAGTTGTATCCATCCCCCCGTATTTTTAGAAAAAACGGTCTGACAACCTTTTGGAATATCACAAACGGCAAACACTCCAATACCATGAATGGGAGAGGGCTTCAGCGCGGCATAGGTTTCCTGTTTTAATTCAGTTAGCAGTTCTTCTTTGGTCATACCCGTTTTTTAACAAACCAGTAATTGTAAAAAGGGAAGATATGCATTACTTAGATTTCGCCGGCGGTTTATGAAAAGCAACCGATGTTACAGAACAGAAAAAAAACAACAGCTACTTTTGTGTAATTACTTAAAAACAGTTGCTATGCAGGTAGAACAAATTTATACGGGGTGTTTGGCACAGGGCGCTTACTATATTACCTCAAATGGTGAGGCTGCTATTATTGATCCCTTACGTGAAACAGAACCTTATATGGTGCGTTTGGAGAAAGATAAGGTTACCCTTAAATATATTTTTGAAACACATTTCCATGCAGATTTTGTGAGCGGGCATGTTGACCTGAGTAAAAAAACATCGGCACCCATTGTATATGGGCCTAATGCTACCTGTGAATTTGACTGTATTTCTGCGAAGGATGGAGATGTATTTATGGTGGGAGGGGTTACGATTAAGGTATTACACACACCCGGGCATACCATGGAAAGCACCACTTTTCTGTTAAAGGATGAGCAGGGAAAAGACTATGCCATATTTAGTGGTGATACCTTGTTTTTGGGAGATGTGGGAAGGCCCGATCTGGCTCAAAAATCGGCAGATATGACCCAGGATGAGCTGGCCGGATTGCTGTATGACAGTCTGATGAATAAAATAATGCCACTGGCAGATGAGGTGATTGTTTACCCGGCACATGGGGCCGGAAGTGCCTGTGGTAAAAACATGATGAAGGAAACGGTGGACACATTGGGCAACCAGAAAAAAATGAATTACGCTTTAAACCAACCCAATAAAGAAGCTTTTATTAAAGCGGTTACAGAGGGCCTGCTTCCGCCTCCGGGATATTTTGGTTTAAATGTGGCCATGAATAAGAAGGGATATGAAAGTTTCGACACCGTTTTGCAAAATGGGATGCGGGCATTAACCCCCGATGAATTTGAAGAGATGGCAGAAAACACAGGAGCCTTATTGTTAGATACCAGGGCCAACACCCTATTTTATAAAGGCTTTGTTCCACGTTCGGTAAATATTGGCTTACAGGGCGATTTTGCGCCATGGGTTGGCTCAATGGTAGTTGATGTGAAGCAGGCTTTGTTATTAATTACCGATGAAGGCAAAGAGGAAGAAACCGTTACCCGTTTGAGCCGTGTTGGGTTTGATCATGTGCTGGGGCATTTAAAAGGAGGCTTTGCGGCCTGGGAAGCCGCTGGTAAGGAAGTAGATACGGTACATCGGATTTCTGCCGAACAATTTGCAAAAGAGGTAAACATAGGCGTAGATAAAATAATAGATATAAGAAAAGAAACCGAGTATGCTGCTGAACATGTGGCAGAGGCCCATAACAGGCCCCTTGCTTATATTAATGAATGGAGTAAAGAATTGACTACCACCGATCATTTTTTTCTGCATTGTGCCGGAGGTTACCGCAGCATGATTGCCGCATCTGTTTTACAGGCACGCGGCTACCGCAACTTTACAGAAATTGAAGGTGGATTTGATACCATAGGTAAAACCGGTTTACCCAAAACAGATTTTATTTGTCAAAGCAAGCTGATGAAAGGGCAGTAAATTTTTTTGCTGATAGTATTCCCCACAATCCTCTTTGGGGCCATTGTGGTTATCCTCCCAAATCTGATGAAAACCTTTAAAAAAGGTAGAAAATCAATAATCGATCCCGGTAAGATGATAAAATACAGCTCATTGAATGACAATTGTCATAACAAACGCTGATATACAATTCTACTTTTATGGTATTAAAACAGCTTTAACATGATAAAAAAGAACAGTACAAAGAAATACGTCTATTTTTTTGGCGCCGGCAGGGCCGATGGTAATGAATCCATGAAAAATTTATTGGGCGGTAAAGGGGCAAACCTTGCTGAAATGGCGGGTCATCCAAAACTCAAATTACCGGTACCTCCCGGTTTTACGATTTCTACAGATGTGTGTACCTATTATTATGATCACAAACACACATATCCAACTGTATTAAAGGGCCAGGTACAAACGGCTTTGTCTGAAGTAGAAAAAATTACCGGCAAAAAATTCGGTGATGTAAAGAATCCCCTCCTCTTATCTGTTCGTTCCGGTGCCAGGCGCAGTATGCCGGGTATGATGGATACTGTTTTGGATATTGGTTTGAATGATGCAACTATTCAGGGTCTGATTAAACAATCAGGTGATGAAAGATTTGCCTATGATGCCTATCGCAGATTGGTAATGATGTATGCCGATGTGGTGATGGAAAAAGCCGGTGGCATTGAACCCAAGAATGGCAAAGGCATCCGTAAAGTACTGGATGAAAAATTAGAAGCGGTTAAACACAGTAAAGGTTATACATCAGATACCGACCTAACGGTTCCTGAATTAAAAGTATTGGTAAAAGAATTTAAAGCCACCGTTAAAAGAGTATTGGGCAAACCCTTCCCCGAAGATCCTTACGAACAACTATGGGGTGGTGTAGGTGGTGTATTTGGCAGTTGGAACGGAAAACGTGCCATCGAATACCGCAAGATTGAAAAAATTCCACATGAATGGGGTACTGCCGTAAATGTACAGGCCATGGTGTTTGGCAATATGGGTGGAGATAGCGCTACCGGTGTGGCTTTTACCAGAAACCCGGGCACAGGAGAAAATAGATTCTATGGAGAATATTTAGTGAATGCACAGGGAGAAGATGTGGTTGCAGGTATCAGAACACCCGGACCTATTAATGCCTATTCAAAAAATGATCATAGCAAAACCCTGGATACACTGGAAAAAATAATGCCGAAAGCCTATAAGGAATTAAATAGCTTTCAGGAAAGGCTGGAGAAGCATTATAAAGATATGCAGGATATTGAGTTCACCATTGAAAAAGGAAAACTCTATATGCTGCAATGCAGGGTAGGTAAGCGTAACGGGGTAGCCGCTGTACGGATGGCTACTGAAATGTTTGCAGAAAAACTGATTGATGCAAAAACAGCTATCATGCGTGTTGGACCCAATCAATTGGTAGAATTATTATTGCCCATGCTGGATCCTAAAATTGAAGCGGTAACAAAAGCAATTGCCAAGGGGTTACCTGCCGGTCCGGGTGGCGCAAAGGGCCGTGTGGTTTTCTCATCCGCAGAGGCTGTTGAATGGGCATCCAAAGGCGAGAAAGTAATTCTGGTACGTGAAGAAACTTCTCCTGAAGATGTAGATGGTATGCATAAATCACAGGCTATTTTAACAACAAAAGGTGGTATGACCTCTCATGCTGCGCTGGTGGCCAGAGGCTGGGGTAAATGCTGTATTGTAGGTTGTAATGATATTGAGATACACGCAGAAACAAAAACTTTCAAAGCTAAGGACGGGGTTATTGTAAAAGAAGGAGATATCATTACATTAAATGGTACCAGGGGATTAGTGTATGAGGGTGATATGGCACTGGTGGCTATAGACCTTAATAAGAACAAATCCTATAAAGACCTGATGATCCTGGTTGATAAAATTAAATTGATTGGTGTTAGAACAAATGCCGAAACGCCGCAGGATGCCGCACAGGCCATGTCGTTTGGTGCAGAAGGTATTGGCCTGTTCCGTACAGAACACATGTTTTATGGTGAAGGCAGTGAACAACCCTTGTTCCTGTTGCGCAAAATGATTATGAGTAAAACAGAGCCGGAACGCCGTAAAGCCCTGAATGATCTGTTTGTATTTGTGAAGAAGGATATTAAAAATACCATGAATGTAATGAAAGGCTATCCGGTTACCATCCGTTTACTGGATCCGCCATTGCATGAGTTTGTTCCGCACGATGTTGAAAAATTACACGAACTAAGCAAAGAACTGGGTATTAGTATGAGCGTATTACGCAGAAGGGTACTGGCTTTGCATGAGAACAATCCGATGTTGGGTCACCGTGGCGTTCGCTTGGGAGTAAGTTATCCTGAGATCACTGAAATGCAGATAAGAGCCATTTTGGAAGCTACCGCGGAAATCATCAAATCGGGTAAAAAAGCTTTTCCTGAAATTATGGTACCGGTTACCTGTACGGTGAATGAGTTAACTCACCAAAAGGAGATAGTAGACGGGGTGTATAAAGAAGTATGTACCAGGTTGAAAGTAAAAAGCATCCCTTACTTATATGGTACCATGATTGAAATTCCGAGAGCCGCTTTACAGGCCGGTAATATGGCGCTGGTGGCAGACTTCTTCAGCTTTGGTACGAATGATCTTACACAAATGAGTTTTGGATTCAGCAGGGATGATGTGGGTGGATTCTTACCCAATTACCTTGATCAAAAAATACTGCCGGACGATCCTTTCCAAACCATTGACCAGGAAGGTGTAGGTGAATTGATTAAATTAGGTACTGAACGCGGACGATCTACCAAACCCAAATTAAAAGTTGGTATTTGCGGAGAACACGGAGGTGATGCTGAAAGTGTAAAATTCTGTCACCGCATTGGCATGAACTATGTAAGCTGTTCTCCCTTCCGTGTACCGATTGCACGTTTGGCAGCGGCACAGGCTGCGGTTGAGTTTGGTAAAGTAGTGAAGTAACATAAACGGATATTGAAACTATTCGGGAAAAGAATTTTTTAAATATTCTCTCAGGTTACGAAAGTTGCTAAAGTGCGGCTATTTAATCCTTTCGGGAATAATGGAACACATTTGTATAATGTAATACAATCCTGAAAAGCTCATCAGGTACAAAAGGTTTTACCACAATATCAGTAATACCAACGTTTTTTACACGGTCTTCTACTTCGCGTGGAAGGCTGGCAGTTAAAGCTACGATGGGTATTTCAACGCCCATATTGCGCAGGCGGCGGGTAGCCTCATACCCGTCCATCACGGGCATATGCATATCCATCAAAATCAGGCGATGCCTGTTTACGTCCAGTTTATCCAGCGCTTCCTGTCCATTAACAGCTACGTCTATGGTTGCGCCCCATCTTTGTAAAAAGGTTTTGGCTACCAGTATGTTTATTTCATTATCTTCTACCAGTAAAACTGAAATACCGGTAAGTGGTTTACTCTCTTCGGTAGGTACCTGATCAGCCGGATCTTCTGTTTTAATTTCTTCCGAAAAAGATTTATGAAAGGTCTGTGTAAAATAAAATTCAGACCCTTTGCCATCATCACTTTTCAGGTGTAATACAATGCCCTGCAGGGCAAGTAACCTTTTACAAATAGCCAGGCCCAAACCGGTACCCCCAAAATTTCTGGAAGTAGAAGTGTCTGCCTGGGTAAACTGGTCGAAGATCATTTTTTGTTTTTCAATGGCGATACCTATGCCTGTATCTGCTACGCTGATGGTAAGCGTAATGTCCAGATCGGTCTGGCTGTCTACCTGTATATTCAATAATACATGCCCCTTTTTTGTAAACTTGATCGCATTGCTTACCAGATTGGTAACCACCTGACCAATACGGGTGGGATCGCCGATTACCTTATTATGTAAAGCGTTGTCTATATGCAGTTTCAGTTCAATGCCTTTGTCTTCCGCAGAAGTTCTTAATCCGGAGATGATATTCTTAACTACATTGGGAATATCGGTTTCTATAGATTCAAAATTAACCTTACCCGCTTCTATCTTATTATAATCAAGAATATCATTTACGATCGCTAACAAATTATTTGCAGAAAACAGTAACACATTCAACTGCTCTTTTTGTTCAATACGCGGATTGTCGCGAAGGATCAGATGCGTCATGCCCAATATTGAATTGAGAGGTGTTCGTATTTCATGCGACATGGTGGAAAGAAATTCATTTTTCGCTTTTAATCCCTGCTCAGCCTGGTCTTTCGCCTGTTTAAGCAGGGATGCAAAACGGAAGGAAAGGATCAGCGATTGCAGGAAAAAGAAAATGATATAGCCAACAAAAAGAATTGTTTTTTGAGGAGAGATAATATTAAAATATTGCAGATTAATTAAGGTAAATACAAGAAGCACCACACAGGTACTCAGCAAGGCGTAACCCGCACCTGTCCGTTTTTTCCGCATGGCTTTTACATATACATAAAATATATAAAAGAGCACCCCGAACATCACAATCAGAAAGGGGTTAATGAGTTGTGTAAAAATGGCAGGCGGGAAAACAATTACAACAGCGGAGAGGGTGAGACTGGCCCATACCTGAATTTTTGTGACTGTTTTATTTGAGTCTTCCGGGTATAAATGATAGGTGTAGAGGCCGAATAATCCCAGGCAACCCAAAAGTGACAGGTATTCAAGATGTAAGGTGATGGTCCAGGGCATATCCGGAAGTAAAGAATGTAAAACATAATTGCTTGAGCCAATCATCCGGTAACTATATACTATACAGAATAAAGAGAAATACAATATTGATTTGTCGTGCTTACCAAAAAGAAACAGTCCCAGAAAAAATAATCCACCCATAAATAAACAGCCGGTTAAGAGGAGATCAAAGGCCGTATCCATTGCTTTTTTGTGAAATAGCGTATCTCTGTCGCCCAGAATGATATCTTTATAGGGCCCTCCTTTGGAATGCCAGAAATTGGCTACCTGTAATATTAAATGAAGGGTGTCTTTGTTTGATGAAAGCTCCAGGGTTTTTAAAATCCATTTAGGCGCTGCCGTTACTGCAGTTGAATCAGGAATACCCGCATTGGCAAAAATTTCGCCATTAACAAACAACCGGTAAGAAGAATAGGTGTCAGGAATTTCAAGCGCCAGTTTGTTGGAATGTTTCGGTAATAGAATTGTGAGGGAATAGGATGCATATCCCATATTCGGAAGGGGTGATCCTTTTACAATAGTATTGGTCCAAAGTTCAGCAAACGCAAAAAATCCGGTTGGTGTGGCAGAAGCATCATTTGGGGTAATCAACTGTTTCCAGTAAAGGGCCCATTCGCCGTGCAGGGGAATGGATTGGTTTTTCAGATCTGATTGTCTAAGATCGATAACTCCTTTTTTTGCGACGGGAAAATCCGGTGTTTGGGTTGCTACGGATTTAATAAAAGGGAAGACGGAAAAAAACAAAATCAGGACAGGCAAATAATATAGACGCTTAGGTACCGGCATAGGTTTTCAAAATAGCAAATTTACACGATGCCCGGATAGTATATGACCGGTATCGAACCACTAATTTAGCAAAAAGCATCCGTTAAAAAAATCTAATGTAGTAACCGGGTTCCTGGTAACAAAAATTTAGCTGCTTATTTTGTAATAACTTTTTGTATTTGGGGAACTCAGTCTGATTTTATGAAAATAATTGATATACCAACAGGCTCATCAGATAGGCCAGCGCAGTCATATAAATAAACTGAAATACCGGCCATTTCCATGATTTGGTTTCGCGTTTTACAACGGCTAAAGTGCTCATGCATTGCATTGCCAGCACATAAAATATCATCAGGGAGAAGGCCGCAGGCAGTGTGTAAATTTTTTTGCCGTTCGGGTAGGTTGCGGAATGCATTTTTTGTCGTAGCGAACCGTCGTCCGTTTCTTCAATACTATACAAGGTGGCCATCGTACCCACGAAGACCTCCCTTGCTGCAAAAGAAGTAATGAGGGCAATGCCTATTTTCCAGTCGAAACCAAGAGGCCTGATTACAGGCTCAATGCTTTTGCCAAGGATGCCGGCAAATGAATTTTCCAGTTTTTCGGAAGACAGGTGTTTTCGTAAAGAATCTTTTTGTTGCGGCAATTGTTGCATTAGTGCCGAATATTTGTTCTCCACTTTTTGTATCCTTTCGCCGGGTCCATACGAACTCAGGAACCAGAGCAGCAGACTGATGATCATAATTACTTTCCCCGCGTCTGTTACAAATATTTTTGCTTTTTCTATCATGGTGATGCCAATATTCTTCCATCTTGGCGCCCGGTAAACAGGCAGTTCCAGAATAAAAAAGCTTTTCTCTTTGATTTTGATAAACCATTTCATTACATAACTTACGATCAGCGCCATGAAGGTACCCAGCAGATACAGGCCCATCATAACCAGCCCCTGCAAACTAAGGAAACCCAGGTAATAGGTATCATCAATTACCAATGAGATTAAAATGGTGTACACAGGCAGCCGCGCGCTGCAGCTCATGAGGGGTGTAACCAGAATGGTAAGCAGTCTTTCTTTTTTGTTTTCAATATTCCTTGTGCTCATGATGGCGGGTACGGCGCAGGCAAAGGCGCTAATCATAGGCATTACACTTTTGCCATTCAGCCCCACTTTACGCATCAGTTTATCACTTAAAAAACTGATGCGGGCCATATAACCGGAGTCTTCCAGGATAGTGATGAGTCCGAACAGGATCATGATCTGCGGTACAAAAACAAGGATACCACTCAGGCCTGCCACAAATCCATTTACCAGCAGATTGCTCCACCAGGCTTCCGGTAACTGTTGGTTAAGCCAGAAGCTTATGTTGGTAAAACTCCATTCAATACCATCCATCGGAAACCTGGCCAGCCAGAAAACGCTCTGGAATAATAAAAAGAGAACAGACAATAAAATAATATAACCCCAGGTGCGGTGTAATAAGAAGTTATCTAAATAATCGGTAAATACTTTTTTCTCCAGGGGGCCGGTTTCTATCACGTGCTGCTTCATGATCTGCCTGATATGGGCATATCGCTGCATAATTTCTTCCGCCTGGGTTTTAGTTGGGTTAAAAGCATTGTCTGTTTCAATCTGTTCAACGGCATCCTGCTCCGTTTGTGAAAGAGGAAAATTTTCATGATTAATCAGGTAATGAATGGCAGCATAATTGCTCAGCGTGGGAAATAAATGCCGAACTGCCTTTATAGAAGCAGGTGCAAGTTGCTCCGTATTCATAAAATCCCTTGTTTGGATGCCGGAATTTGTTTTAGCTACCCGGGCCAATACTTTTTTAAGCTCAATCAGGCCCTTGTTTTTTCTCGGATTTACGGCCACTACAGGTATGCCCAGTTCAGCTTCCAGCCCGCTAATATCAATTTTTATATCTTTTTTAACGGCGATATCAGTCATGGTGAGTGCCATCACCACCGGTATTTTCAGGTCAATGATCTGACTGCAGAATAAAAGGTTTCTTTTCAGGTTACTGGCATCGGCAACCAACAATACCACATCGGCCCTGGTATCCTTATCGGCCCCCATCAGCACTTTGTAGGCTACCCATTCATCGGTACGCCGGGGATATAAACTGTAGGTTCCCGGAAGATCTACCAGTTCTGCGGGTAAATGATCCCCTAACCGGATATGGCCTGTTTTTTTGTCAACAGTCACTCCCGGAAAATTGCCTACCTTCTGGTTAAGGCCGGTAAGTGCATTAAACAGAGATGTTTTACCACTGTTAGGGTTACCAACCAAAGCTATATGTAATACAGGTTTTATCAAATTGACTGAATGGCTGCAAAAGTAGCAGCAAACAATGGGTGCGAGTTACGAGATCGGGAACAGAATTCCCAGGGTTTTTTATTGATGAATTACCAGATGGTACATTCATCCGCTTACTTTTGCAGGCATAATGTATGCCGGCATGAAAAAATTTCTGTTGATTCTGGTGTTGATCCCTGTGCTTTCGTATTCGCAAAGCAAAAGAAAAAAACGCCTGGCCGAAGCAAAAGCCAATGCTGAACTGCTGATAAACCTAAAGGCACATATCCAATACCTCTCTGATGATGCACTGGAAGGAAGGATGACCGGTAGCAAAGGAGAGGAACTTGCCCTGCAGTATATTATTGAGCAATACAAACAAATGGGCCTGGAACCCGGGGGTGATAAAGGATATATTCAGGAACTTGAAATAAATGAAGGCAAAAGGATTGATGCCGCCACCTTTTTACAGGTAGACGATAAAACA